>JBBRUO010000016.1:0-22689 GCA_038247725.1 Gemmatales bacterium | reverse complement strand
CATCGCCAGCCCACGACACAGCCACGGCGCAATTCCCGTGCCGAATACTATTGGGGCGACGGGCGAAATTTGGCACTGGCCTGCCTCCCGCAAGGGGGTGTATGTCAAAGCCAATCTACAAAGGAACCTCGTCACCGGCTACATGCTCATGGCCCTCAGCCACGTCCAACCGAAGTGAGCTACTTCTCTTCACGCCTCCGGCGTGAAGAGTAGGAGCTCACTTCGGTGCCTTGATCGGCTTGCGGGTCGCGTCGTACATATCGAAGCCTTTTTGCTTCCAGAAAGCCTCTAGTCCTATCTTCTCATACACCGGCAATTCATTCTTGTAAATGGGGTAGAACTGCGAGAAATGTATCTTGTAGTCGTTCAGTTGGACCGAGGCGTATTCCTGGGTCAGGATGCTTTGGGCGAAGATGAGAAAGCCGTCCATCTTCGTATCGGATGCGAGCGGAACGTCGGTGGTGAACACGTCCCCGTAACGGAACGGCTTCTCGCCCCGGAAGTCGGTGGCGAACACCGCAGCGGCGCACGGCCAGCCGATGTCCAGGGATCGAACCGAGACGATCATCTCGGGACGTGAGAGCTTCCACGCAGGATGAGGGACCAAGCTCAGGCCGAACGTGATGCCGGTGATCATCCCCGGCTCGGGCAGGTTCTTGTAGATGAACACCGAGACCGGCGGTTCACTGCCGTGCGCGTCGGCCTTGTGTATCGAGTCCGCTTCACCGAAGACGTGGAGAAGGTGGGCGACAAAGAGCTCGGCGTTCGAGGGCATAGTTGGGGACCGACGTGGGGTGGATTGGGCCATCGTCCAGGCTTGCGGTGGTTTTTCAAACTGAAATCTTCGTTCGGTCTGCGTGTGTTGCTGCTTCCGCTCCCGCTTTCGGGTAGCATATCACCCTATCCCTTCGTCTCCCGTTCGGGTTTTGCCATGTGTCGCATCGGCGGGTTGGTCGCGGTCCTCGCGGTCGCGGTGTGGGTGTCGTTCCGC
Source organism: Gemmatales bacterium (assembly GCA_038247725.1). Taxonomy (GTDB): domain Bacteria; phylum Planctomycetota; class Planctomycetia; order Gemmatales; family Gemmataceae; genus JALHQU01. The sequence goes on along the minus strand of JBBRUO010000016.1, from coordinate 21,698 downwards.
CTGTCGCACTCGGCGGACGCGCCCGCCAAGCCGCCCGCGTGGACCGGCGGCAAAGTGACCGGCAGCCCGGAGCCGCCGCCGCCGTACACCCCGGCGCGGGTCTTCCCCGGTGCCAAGTTCGATCACCCGTTGCTCATCGCCCGCAAGCCCGGTTCGCCCCGGTTGTTCGTCGGCGAGCAATCCGGCAAGTTGTTCAGCATCGACCCGACCAAACCCGACGCCAAACCCGCGCCGTTCGCCGACCTGAAGGCTGACTTCGCCAAACTCACGCCGATGAAGGACGCCAAGGGCTTCGGCGAGTTGTACGGCCTCGTCTTCCTCCCGAAGTTCGAGCAGAACAAGACGTGCTTCGTCTGCTACACGATCACCGGCAAACCGGGGCCGAAGGTCGGGCCGTTCAACCCGGCGGAGAACTTCCCCGACGGTTCGCGAGTGTCGCGGTTCACAGTGATTCAGAAGGGGAACGACGCGCCGACGTTGGATATTCCCTCGGAAGAGGTGGTACTGACGTACACACAAGGCGGGCACAACGGCGGCGACCTGCACTTCGGCCCGGACGGATTCCTGTACATCTCCACCGGCGACGCCACCAGCCCGACTCCGCCCGACCGCTTCGGTACCGGCCAAGACTGCTCCGACCTGCTGTCGTCGGTGTTGCGCATTGATGTCGATACGAAGGCCGACGGGAAGAATTACGCCATCCCGAAGGATAACCCGTTCGTCGGTGTCACGCACGAAGGCAAGAAGGTGCGCGGGGAGGTGTGGAGCTTCGGCTACCGCAACCCGTGGCGGATGAGTTTCGACCGCAAGACGGGGGAGTTATGGGTCGGCGATGTCGGGTTCGAAAACTGGGAGATGGTATACAAGGCGAGCAAGGGCAGCAACCACGGGTGGAGCATCGTCGAGGGCCGCCAGCCGATCAATACAGCGTGGAAACTCGGCCCGACGCCGGTTATCACGCCCGCCGTCATCGAGCTGGATCACTCCCAGGCGGCGAGCGTCACCGGCGGGTATGTCTATCGGGGTAAGAAGTTCCCGGAGTTGTACGGCAAGTACATCTTCGGCGATTACATGACCAAACGCATCTGGGCCGCGACCGTCGAAGGCGACCGGTTGCGCGACCTCGTGGACGTGACCGACCCAACAATTCGTGTCTCCGCGTTCGGCGAGGACCACGCCGGCGAGATATACTTCGTCGATTACGACTCCGGTACCGTCCACACGCTGGAGAAGAACACCGTTCCGGCCTACGACCCAACGAAGTTCCCCAAGACCCTGAGCGCAACGGGTTTGTTTGCGGATGTTATGAAGCAGCAACTCGCGCGTGGGGTGAGACCTTTCACCGTGAACGCGCCCATGTGGAGCGACGGGGCAACTGCAGAACGGTTCATCGCGGTGCCCAACGGCGAGAAGATCCAGCACTTTGAGGACCGCCAGAAGCTCGGCTACGTCGAGTGGCTGCCGTTCCACCTCGTGTTTCCCAAGGACTCCGTATTGGGTCGGACGCTGACGCTAGAACTGCAACCCGGCAAACCCCGGCGGATCGAGACGCAACTGCTGCACTTCGACGGCGCGTTCTGGCAGGCGTACAGCTACATATGGCGGGACGACCAGACGGATGCCGACCTCGTGCCGGCCGACGGCGCGGAGAAGGTGTTTCGCGTGGCCGATAAGCGCGTGCTGGGCGGCCAGCGCGATCAGGTGTGGAACTTCGCCAGCCGGACGCAATGCTTGACGTGCCATACGCCTTGGGCCGAAGTTACCCTCGGCTTTAACATCGATCAGTTGAATAAAGTCGTGGACGGGCGCAATCAATTGGCGGTGATGTGTGAATCCGGGTTGCTGGAGCGCCGCGACAAGCAGAAGAATCCGAAGCCCGCGCTGACGGATGCCCAGGCCGCAAAGCTCGGCAAGTTGACCGACCCGCACGACGAGAAGGCGAACCTGAACGACCGCGCGCGAAGTTACTTGCACGCCAACTGCTCGCACTGTCACCGCAACGGTGGCGGCGGGGTCGTACAGATGTATTTAACTCGCGATCATGATTTGAAGAAGGGAGTCATTGACGCCGCCCCGACGCGCGGCGACTTCGGCATGAAGGACGCGAAGATCATTGCGGACGGTGACCCGTACAGGAGTACGCTGCTGTTCCGCATGGCGAAGTTCGGCAAGGACCGGATGCCACACATTGGTGCTGAAATGCCGGACTCGGATGGGCTGAAGTTGATACGGGAGTGGATCGACGGGCTAAAGCCGGGGGCCGACGGGCCGCGCCACTTGAGTGCCGCCGAGTCGCTGAGGAACCCATCCGACGCGCTCGCGCTCAGCGGTTTCGTACTGAAGCCGAGGGCTGGCGCGGAAATCCTGACCGAGGCCAGCAAACTGCCGCCCGGCCCCGTCCGCGACCTGTTTGAAGGCTACTTCCCGCCGCAACCGGGCGAACGCAAGCTCGGCCAGAACCCGCGCGCGAGGCAAATCCTCTCCCTGAAGGGCGATGCCGAGCGCGGCCAGGCGGTATTCCTGAACGAGCGCAACCAGTGCGTCAACTGCCACAAGCACGGCACGGCCGGCAAGGAGATCGGCCCGGACCTGACCCACATCGGCGGCACCCGCACCCGCGACGAGTTGCTCGAAAGCCTGCTCGACCCTTCCCGCCGCGTGGAGCCGAAGTACCAGAGTTACGAGGCCGTCACGCTCGACGGGTTGACCGTCACCGGCGTGCTGGTGTGGAAGGACGCGAAGGGCGTCGTGTTGCGGGACGCGAAGGCGGTGGATCACGCCCTCCCGCATGCCGACCTGGATCGCCTCCGCCCGTCCCGGTTGTCGCTCATGGCGACCGGCCTGCTCGCGGACCTCACGCCGCAACAGGCGACGGACTTGGTGGCGTTTTTGGTACAGTCGAAGAAATGATCCGTTCGCAGGCAGTCCGGCTCGGACGAATTCTTCTCGCAATTGGCACGCGGCGGGTGTTGTCCGTTCGTTTCTTCCGGTTAGTATCATATCACCCGAGGGCGACCGCCATGACAGCCGTGAAGCGCACCATCTATTACGACGCACTCTGCCAGCTTTGCTCCCGCGAGATCGACATGTTCCAGGCCCGCGTGACCGACGGGTCGCTGGCTTACGTGGACATCTCGCTGCCGGAGTTCGACGCCGCCGCGCACGGGGTCGATCCGGTCCTCGTGAATCGGCACATGCACGTCCGCGACGAATCCGGGCGGATGCTGACCGGGGTGAACGCGCTCTTGGCGATGTGGGAGTGCGTGCCCGGCTTCCGCTGGCTGGCGTGGCTCACCCGCCTGCCGGTGCTGCGGCAACTGTCCGATGTGGGGTACGAGGTGTTCGCGTGGGTCCGCCCGAAGCTGCCCAAGCGGAAGCGGCCGGCGTGCGACACCGGCCGCTGCGCGGTGTGAGGGCGACCCATGACACGACGGGTGGAAGACCGGCCCGACCCACCTCGCGACGGTCGGCACCCAACGCGTCCGGCCACTTCACCCGCGACCGACGAACGGCATCTTCGTCGCCATCACGGTCAGGAATTGTACGTTCGCCTCTAACGGCAAGTTGGCCATGTACACCACCGCCCGCGCGACGTGTTCCAGGTCCATCGTCGGCTCGGCCAGCAAGGTGCCGTTCGCCTGGATGATGCCGGCCTTGTTCTTCGCCGCCATCTCCGTGTCGGCGTTGCCGATGTCGATCTGCCCGCAGGCGATGTCGTACTTGCGACCGTCCAGCGATGTGGCCTTGGTCAGCCCGGTGACGGCGTGCTTGGTCGCGGTGTACGGGGCGGAATTCGGGCGGGGTGTCGTCGCCGCAAGCGACCCGTTGTTGATGATCCGCCCGCCGCGCGGCGACTGCGCTTTCATCAGCCGGAACGCCTCCTGAGTGCAAAGGAACACGCCAGTCAGATTCACGTCCACGATCGCCCGCCACTGTTCGAATGTCAGGTCTTCCAGGGGCACCGGCGGGGCACTCGCGCCGGCGTTGTTGAACAGCAGGTCGAGGCGATCGAACTCGTTGTTCGTCTTCTCGAACAACGACCGCACGGATGCGGGATCGGTGACGTCGGTCGGCACGGTCAGCGACCGCGACCCGGCCAGGGCGAGTGCCGCTGTGGCCGCAAGCGCGTCGCCCCGGCGGCCGGCCAGCACGACCGCGTAGCCCTCGCGCAACAGCGCCAGCGCGACCGCCCGGCCGATGCCCGACCCGGCCCCCGTCACGATCGCGACCTTTCCGGTGTCCGCCATGTTTGCTCCTACTTCTTCTTGAGGTGCTTCTCGAAGTAGGCGATCATCGCCGCTTCGGCCGTCTCCGCGTCATGGCCTTTGAAGCCGTGCCCGGCACCGTCCATTTTCAGCAGTTCGGCGTCCACGCTCGCGGCCTTCAGCTTGTCCACCAGCCACTCGGCCTGCTCGAAGGCGACGTACTTGTCCGCGGTGCCGTGGACGCACAGCGTCGGGGCGGCGTTCGGTGTCACCCAGTACAGCGGGCTAGCGCGAATGTGCAGCGGGCGGGCCTTGTCCAGGTTCCCGCCGAGGAACAGCGGCAGCACTTCGGCCGCGTCCACGCTTTTGCCGTACGACTTGGTGAAGTCGCTCGGCCCGTAGAAGTTGACGACGCACTTCACCGTGCTCGACTGCGTCGGGTTGCCACCGTCGCCCTCGAACTCCTTCACGTCGCCGGTGACGGCCAGGAACTGTGCCAAGTGCCCGCCGGCCGAACCACCCGTCACGCCGATGCGGTTCGGGTCGATGGCGTACTTCGTGGCGGTCGCGCGGAGCCAGCGGACGGCGGCCTTCGTGTCGTGGATGGCGGCCGGGAACGGGTACTTCGGCGCGAGGCGGTAGCTCACCGTCGCGGCAACGTATCCCTTCTCGGCGAGTCGGATGATCTGGCCGTTGTACCCCTCGCGGCTCCCGGCGCGGAAACCGCCGCCGTGGATGAACAGCACGCACGGGAACGGTCCGACGCCTTTCGGCCGCGCGAGGTTCAGTTGCAGGTGTTGGTTGTCCGGATTCGTGTACTCGACACCTCGCGCGAAGGTTACGGAGTCGGGAACGGGCGGATCTTTCTGCGCGAGGAGTGGGGACGCGAAGAGTGAAAGCAGGAGGGCGGCGAGGGGGAAGCGCGGCACGGGTGAGTTCCGGAGAGGGAGACGGGCGGGACCGGGGCGATTGTAACCCCGATCCCGCGAACCGCCAGAAGCAAACGGGCGACGCGCTCTCGTATGAGTCGGGTCACTGAGCCGGGATCATGGCGAACCCTTTCTGTTGCAGGTTCACGACCGCCGAGATGGCCGACGCCGCGACGGTGACGCCCGGCCGCACCGCTTTCGGGTCGAGGCCGTTTCGCTCCAGGGACTGCCCGCACACCAGCACCCGCACCCCGGCCTTCGCCAGCCGCTCGATCAGCACCCCGTTCGGGTTCGGGTGGCCGGCCGCCTTCGCGGCGTCGTCGGTCAGCGCGGCGAAGGTCGCTTGGCCGTGCAGCACCACGACGACTTCCACGTCCGCCGCCTTCAACCCCGCCGCTCCGGCCAGGTTCAGCAGCGTCGCCGCCCGTTCCAGCCCCGGTGCCGGTTTGCCGGCGTCCTTCGCCACCGCCGTCGCATCGATCACCACCTTCGTGCCCTTCGCCGGTTGTTCCACCGCCGCCGGCAGTGACACGACCCCACCGTACCCCTCGATCACCGGGAAGACGAACTTCGCCTTCGCCACCTTCTGGAACACGACGAAGTAGTTCTCTTTCAGGCCGAGTTCCTTTTCCTCTTTCAGTTTCGTGAACCCGACCTCGATGATCTCCTTCTCGAACACTTCCTGCCCAGCGCGGACGTGGCCGACGATGAACTCCCGGCTGGTGCCCGGAATCCGCTTGAAGTCGATCAGCACCAGCCGCCCGCCGGGTTTCAGGGCGGAATGGATGCTGGCCGTGCTGCGGTACGGGAACTCGAAGTGGTGGTAGGTGTCGCAGAGGAAGGCCACGTCGATGCTGTTCGCCGGCAGCTCGGCCGAGTGCGGCTTACACAGCACGGTGGTCACGTTCTTGACGCCCGCCTCCTTGGTTCGCTTGGCGATGTGTTCGAGGAACTTCTCGGCGATGTCCACAGCGTACACTTTCCCCTTCTCCCCGACCTCCTCGGCGAACAATCGCGTGTACAACCCGGTGCCCGCGCCGATGTCGGCGATGGCCACCCCCGGCTTCAACCCGACCGCCTTGAGAATCTCCTTCCGCTGGCTGAACACCTCGCGGCTTTCGCCCTCGAAGGTGGCCTCGTACTTCTTCACGTCCGGGTTCTGGAACGGGTCGTTGATGCCGGGGCGGACACTCTTCTCCTGACTCCGCCCCGTTGCGTGGCCGAGGGCGAACAGGGCGAGAAGTGTGAACGCGGTCGTGCGGGGTAGCATGGTGCGACTCCGGGAGGTGAGGGCGAAGGCGGTACGGGTACGCTACGACCGGCGAAAAGCCGCGACCAGAGTGCGGCCGCGCAGGCCGCACGCCCCCGGTGACGACGTTCACCGGATCCCGACGTTTGCCGCAGTCGCCCGCGTCGGTTACAATTCCCCTATCTCTGCCGAACCTCCCCGTCCGCGAGTCCGCCTCCTATGCGCACCCTTTTCGCCGCGCTCCTGGCTGCATCCGTCACGTCCGCCGCCGACGAGCCGATCCGCTTCAACCGCGACGTGCGGCCGATCCTGTCCGACACCTGCTTCGCCTGCCACGGGCCGGACACACGGAAGGTGAAAGCCGACTTGCGGTTCGACGTGGAGAAGTTGGCCAAGGCCCCCGCCGCCTCCGGCGAGACGGCCATCGTCCCCGGCGATTTAACCAAGAGCGAGCTGTACAAGCGGATCACCGCGACGGACGACACGCACATGCCGTCGGCGGGGTCCGGCAAGAAGCTGACTCCAGAACAGATCGCCACCCTGAAGAAGTGGATCGAACAGGGGGCGAAGTGGGAAGACCACTGGTCGTTCGTGCCGATAGCCAAGGCCGCGCCGCCCGCCGGGGCCGCGCACCCGGTGGACGCCTTCATCCGCGCCAAGTTAACGGAGAAGGGCCTCAAGTTGTCGCCCGAAGCCGATCGCGTCACGCTGTTGCGGCGGCTGTCGTTCGACCTGATCGGGCTGCCGCCGACGCCGAATGAGGTGGAGGCGTTCGTCGCGGACCAGTCGCCGAACGCCTTCGAGAAGCAGGTGGACCGGCTGCTGGCCAGCGAACACTACGGCGAGCGGATGGCCATGTTCTGGCTGGACGTGGTGCGGTACGCGGACAGCGTCGGCTACCACGGCGACCAGGAGGTGAGCGTGTGGCCGTTCCGCGACTACGTCATCAAGAGCTTCAACGACAACAAGCGGTTCGACGTGTTCACGCGGGAGCAGTTGGCTGGCGACCTGATGCCGAACGCGACCACCGAGCAGAAGGTGGCCAGCGGGTATAACCGCCTCGGCATGATGAGCGCCGAGGGCGGGGTTCAACCGAAGGAGTACCTCGCGAAGTACGCCTCCGAGCGGGTGCGGGCGGTGAGCGGCGGCTGGCTCGGCCTGACCACCGGCTGCGCCGAGTGCCACGACCACAAGTTCGACCCGATCAGCACCAAGGACTTCTACCGGATGGAGGCGTTCTTCGCCGACATCCAAGAGCGGGGGCTGTACGGCGGGAACGACTTCGGCTCGAAAATCCGGGTCTCGACGAAGGAACAGGAACAACAACTGGCTGACGCCGAGGCGCGGGTCGCCGCGGCGAACGCCCTGCTGGCGGCCGCCATCAAGACGCTCGCCGACCGGCAAGTCGCGTGGGAATCGACCGCCGCCAAGGACGCCAAGTTGCCCGCCCCCGTGAAAGCGGCGCTGGCCGTCGCGGCGGAGAAACGCAACGACGCCCAGAAGAAGTCGATCGCCGACCACTTCGCCAAGACCGCCCCGGAACTGGCCGACGAGCGGCAAGCCCTGGCGAAGGCCGAGAAGTTGCGGAACGACCTTTCTGGGAAGATGCCGACCACGCTGGTGACGGTGGCCGTACCGCCGCGCGAGATTCGCGTACTCAAGCGGGGCAACTGGATGGACACGACTGGCGAAGTCGTGACGCCCGGCACCCTCACCGGGTTGCCCGAACTGCCGCGGAAGGATGGCCGATACACCCGCGCCGACCTCGCCGGCTGGCTGGTGAGTCAGGACAATCCGCTGACCGCCCGCGTGCTGGCGAACCGCCTGTGGAAGCTGTACTTCGGGGCCGGTCTCGCCCGCAAACTCGACGACCTGGGTAGCCAGGGCGAACCGCCGACACACCCGGAACTGCTCGACTCCCTCGCCCACCAACTCCGCGACACCTGGGACGTCAAGGCCCTCGTCAAACTGCTGGTGATGTCCGACACGTATCGTCAGTCGTCGGTGTCGTCCGCCGAGTCGCGGGAAAAAGACCCGTTCAACTTCTGGCTGGCCCGGCAGTCCCGCTGGCGGCTCGACGCCGAGATGGTTCGCGACAACGCCCTCGCCACGTCCGGGTTGCTGTCGCCGGAACTCGGCGGGCCGAGCGTGAAGCCGTACCAGCCGGGCGGGTACTGGAGCTTCCTCAACTTCCCGAAACGCGAGTGGCAAAACGACACCGGCGACGACCTGTACCGCCGCGGCCTGTACACCCACTGGCAGCGGCAGTACCTGCACCCGGCGCTGCTGGCGTTCGACGCCCCCAGCCGCGAGGAATGCACCACCGACCGGGTGCGGTCGAACACCCCGTTGCAATCGCTGGTGCTGCTGAACGACCCGGAGTTCGTCGAGGCCGCGCGGGTGTTCGCCGAGGCCGTGATGAAGGCCGGCACGACGACCGACGACCGGCTCGACTTCGCCTTCCGCCGCGCGCTATCCCGCCCGGCCAAACCCGTCGAAAAAGAGACGCTGGCCGAGTTGCTGAAGAAACACACGACCGACTTCCGGGCCGACCCGAAGGCGGCCAAACAGTTGATCGCCACCGGGGCGAAGCCCATCGACCCGAAACTCGACCCGGCGGAGTTGGCCGCGTGGACGAACGTGACGCGGACCATCCTGAACCTGCACGCCAGCGTCACCCGGAACTGAAGCGACGGCGGTGTCTGTTAGTTTTTCGTGGCCCGACTCTCCGGAGTCGGGCCGAGCCACGTCAGCGGTTCGGCCCGACTCCGGAGAGTCAGGCCACGTCAGTTGTATGCCAGGTATTCGCCCGGAACCTACAGCAGCCGCTACCTCACGCAATCCGGCGGCGGTCTTGAATCGTCGGACCCTTCGGCGAAGATGTTCTTCAAGCCCCCCACTTCGAGAGGACTCCCCCATGTCCCGGTTCCTGTTGACGGTCGCGGTTTCGGCGCTGACGGCGAGCCTCGCGGTCGCGGACCTCGGCCCACCGCCCGGAAAGAAGTACGTGCCAGTCACCACCACGGTGAAGCTGGAGAAATCGTTCCCGGAGCACACCTTCTACGTCATGGGGTTCGGCCCCGGCGCGGCCCCGCTGACCCAGGTGGAACTCGACCCGACGAAGGCGACGAAAGTGGACGCCAAGAGCCGCTACGGCGGCAGCCTGTTCGCCGTGCCGAACGACGTGGTCAAGTCGTTCAACACCGAGAAGGAATTGGCCGAGGCCCTGCGGAAGGAGAAACCCCCGGCCGGCGTGTCCACGATGTCGCTCGACAATCGCATGACGTTGAAGGTGAGCGACAACCGGGCGGCCGTGGACCGAGTGCTGGTCATCAGCACCGGCGATGCCAAGACCGGGCTGAAGATCGCCGAAGAGACGGCGGAGAAGAAAGACCCCGAGGAACCGGAACCGATGGCCGCGACCGGCCGTCGCCTGATCGTGGTCGGCCTGTTCGCCGCCCTCGCGCTGGCGGTCGGCGGGTTGTGGGTGGTTCGCCGGAAGTGACCGAACGCCCGTGCCTTCCCAGACCCCTCCCGACACCGGCCGCGCGGCCGGTGTTGTCGTTTTTACACGGGTTTTTCCCGCATTTCCGTCTCGACATCGCCGCCGCGGGTCGGTATCCCTCCGCCCTCTCACGGCGGTGGTCGGTGGGCGGTCGGGTTCGCTCCGGTCGGGGGACGGGAGCGAACGCGGCTGTCAACATGGGGCGACTCGTGCGCCCGTAACGGTTCGTCGGCGGCGCGCCCGCGGGGCGAGTGTGCCGGTGGCGGAAGGGATTCCCGTCGTGAGGAGGGGGGGCGAAGGTTTCGGTGTGCGTCTCGACCAGTTTGGATTCAGCCCGGTCGGGGCGGGGCCGATACTAGCGTAGCGGGTGCCGAACGCCTTCCCACAAGCGGCACCCGGTGGGGGACTTGAACGGCCGGTGACGGCGGACGGACGGATCGCGGCAACCGCCGCCGATTCGCCCGCCCCAACTCGCCGCCGGATCGACGACCGATTTCAGCACGGACGCACGCCACCGGTTCCGCCGGCGGCACTCTTCGGGGGAAGACGCGCGTCCGCACTGTATCGGCGGCGGTCCGGCGGCGACACCGGCCATTCATCAGGGAGGATCCGATGGTGACGCGAGCCGACACGGATATCCAGCAGATCTGGAAGGACTACCGCGCGACGCCTACGGTCGAGTTGCGGAACCAGCTGCTCGAGTACTACCTCCCGCTGGTCAAGTACAACGCCGAGCGGATCTGGTCCCGCCTGCCCGACGGGGTGGAACTGGACGACCTCATCAGCGCCGGCACGTTCGGCCTGATGGACGCGGTGGACGCCTTCGACCTGGAACGGGGCGTCAAGTTCGAGACGTACTGCGTGCCCCGCATCCGCGGGGCCATGCTGGACGAGCTGCGGACGATGGACTGGGTGCCGCGCCTCGTGCGGTCCAAGCAGAGCAAGGTGGAGGCGGCCAAGAAGGAACTGGAAGTGACGCTGGGCCGCCCGCCCCGCCCGGAAGAATTGGCCGTGAAGCTCGGCATCCCGATGGACCAGATCGGGGCGTTCGTCGGCGAGGCCAACGCCGTCAACCTCGTCAGCTTGAACAAGAAGTGGTACGAGACGGACAGCTACAAGGACGTGCGGGAAATCGACATCCTGGAAGACAAGAAGGCGGAAGACCCGACCGGCACCCTCCAGAACCGCGACCTGATGCGGCTGGTGACGCGCGGGCTGAACCGCAACGAACGGCTCATCGTCATCCTCTACTACTACGAGGAGATGACGATGAAGGAGATCGGCGCGACGCTGAACCTGAGCGAGAGCCGGGTCAGCCAGATGCACAGCAGCATTGTCGCTCGGCTACAGTCGCAACTGGCCTCGCGGCGGCCGGAATTCTCGAACTGAGCGGGCGGAGGGCGGGCACGGGAGACCTCGGCCCGGCCGCCCCCGTAGCCCACACTACTTCGCCGGCTTCCGCCGGTGGACGACCTTGCCGCCGACCACCGTGAGATCGACCTGGGTTTCCCGCAACGCCGCGTCCGGGCACGTCAGGATGTCGCGGTCGATCACGATCAGGTCCGCCAGCTTGCCGGCTTCCAAGCTGCCCTTCTCGTTCTCCTCGTGGTGAAGGTAGGCGTTGTTGATCGTGTACAGGCGGACGCCCTGTTCGCGGGTCAGGCGTTCGTCCGGTTCGTGCGTGTCGCCCCGCTCGGTCTTCCGCGTCACGGCTTCCCACATCCCCAGCCACGGCGACCACGGGTTCGTGGCGCGGAGCGGGTCGTGCCGGAGCATGTGGTCGCTGCCGCCGCCAATGGTCGTGTATTCCAGCCACGTCTTGTACGGCTGGAACCACCGCATCCGCTCTTTCGTCAGCACCTTCATCAGCGTGCTGCCGTCCTTGTACAGCCATACCGGCTGCACGTCGGCACAGACACCGAGCTTGCGGCAGCGTTCCAGGTTGAACTTGGACGGGAAGTTGGCGTGGGTGATGCAATACCGCAGCGCGGTGATGGGGGTAGTTTCGTTCACTCGCTCGTAGGCGTCGAGGAGGATGTCCATGCCCCGCTCGCCGGCGCAGTGGGCCGTCACCTGCCACGCCCGTTTCGCCGCCTCGCTGACGACGACTTCGAGTTGTGCCGGTTGGATGAACAGCAATCCGCGATAGTCCGCCTGCGTGACCTGGTACGTGTCGCCCTTCGGCCACGGGTCGCGCATGTACGCGGTGCCGTTGAGCATGCCGCCGTCGAGGAACATCTTGATCGGCCCGATCCGCACCCACTCGTCCCCGGCCCCGGTCGGCCCGCCGCGCTTGTCCGCACCGGGCATGGCGTCGAACCGCTTGGCGATTTCCTCGCGGGTGCCGCCGGGTCCGAACCCGCGGGCGACGTTCACCCGCACCGACAGTTCGCCGTCCTTCTGCAACCGCAGGTAGAGGTCGAGGTCGCCCCGGCTGGCGTTGCGGTCGGCCACGCTGGTTAGCCCCTCGGCGTTGTACTTGGCGAACAACTTCCGCACGGCCGCTCGGCGGTCGTCGGCCGACAGCGAATCGGCCTCGCCGGGCACGCCCTTCAACACCCCGTAGGCGTTGCGGAGCATTCCCGTCGGCTCGCCGGTCTTCTCGTCCTTCACCACGACGCCGTTGGCCGGGTTCGGGGTGTCCTTCGTGATGCCGCACAACTTCAGAGCCGCACTGTTCACGATTCCGGCCGGGCCGGCATGGTACAGCACCGGATGATCCGGCGCGACCTCGTCGAGTTCCGCCTTCGTCGGGAAGCGGGCGTCATCCAGCCGCGTCGGGAAGGCGTACCGCAGCACGATCCACTTCCCCTTGGGCACCGTGGCGACTTGCTTGCGGATGTACGCTTTCACTTCCGCGAGCGACTGCCACACGTCCATCGGCTTCACGGCCTCGCTCAGCGCCGCCCCGACCGGGTGAACGTGGCTGTCGATTAGCCCCGGCATCACGGTTCGCCCGCCGGCGTCGATCACCTCGGTCTTCGGCCCTCGCAGTTTCAGGATGTCGGCGTTCGACCCGACTTGAAGAATCTTCGCGTCTCGGACGGCGACGGCGTCGGCGGTGCGGAACTTCGCGTCCACGGTCAGGACTTTGGCGTTGTGGACGATCAGCGTCGCAGGGTCTTCCGACCGGGCTTGAGCGAGGGCGAGCACTGACGCGAGGAGAGCGAGTCGCATGGCGAACCTCCGGGGTGGGTGCCGGATTGTAACAGCTCGGCGGCGGGCAACCATGCTTGAAGTGCGTCCGTTATTCGCCGATACTGAGCCGTGACGCGATACGCCCTCTCCCGGTCCCGCCCATGCGCCGTCGAAAGTCGAACGCCCCGGCGAGCCACCCGGTTCCGGTCGCCGTGCCGGCGGCCGCCACGACTTCCGCTCCCGGACGGCCGCGGAAGTCGTGGCGGCCGCTGGCCGTTCTCGGCCTTCTCGTCGTGGCGGGGTGGGGCGCGTGGTCGGTGTGGGGGCCGGACCCGCTCGGCGAAGTCCGCGCCGCGCTCGACCGCCGCGAGTTCCGCACCGCCGACGACTTGCTGACGAAGCGGCTGACCGAGCGGCCCGACGACGCTTCGGCCCGACTGCTCGCGGCGCGCACGGCGCGTCGCGGAGGAAATGCCGTTCGCGCCGCCGACCACCTCCGGAAGTACCGCGAGTCGCACGGCGAGGACGCGGAATACAAGCTGGAAGCGGCGCTGCTGCGGGCGCAGCGGGGCGACCCCGCGGAGGCGGATCGGCTGTTCGCCGAGCACGTCGAACGCCCGGAGTCGCCCGACACCGCGCTCGTGATGGAAGCGTACCTCGAAGCGAAGTTGAAAGCGCGGGCTGGCGCGGAGATGCCCGACGCCACTACCCTGGCGGCTCTCCGGCGGGCGGCGGACCTGTGGCGGCGGCTCCGCCCCGGCCGCGAGGATCAGGTTCAAGGGCGGCTGTGGCTGGCGATGATCCACGAGCGGGCCAAGGATCACCCGGCCGGGGTCGCCGCGCTGCGGGACGTGCTGGAACTCGACCCCGACCACTTCGACGCCCGCTTTCTTCTGGCGCTGAGCCTCGCCCAGGCGGACCCGGACGAGTCGCGACGGCACCTGGAAATCCTGCGAGACCAGTATCCGGGGAACGATTACGTCCGCTTCGGACTGGCGACGACGTATCGCGTGCTCGGGCGGCGGGCGGACGCGCGGCACCTGTTGAGCGGACTGGTGGACGGGCCGACGCGGGTGTCGGCCCTGGTCGAACTGGCGTCGCTCGACATGGACGAGGGGAAGGCGGCGGACGCCGAGCCGCGGCTGCGGGCGGCGCTGGCGGTCGCCCCGAACTCGGGGGATGTCAACCTGGCGATGAGCCGGTGCCAGCAACTCACCGGCCACCCGGCCGAGGCCGCCAAGTACCGGAAGCGGTTCGAAGAGATCGAAGCCGCCCGCCAGAAGCAGTAACACCCTGGGCCGTCCGCATCACGCCCCACATCGCACGGTGCCCCCGATGATCGCGCCCGTTCCCGTCCCGCGCCGATTCGTCCGCCTTCTCGCCGTCGGCGGGCTGGTGGTGGCGACGCTCATCCTCGGCTGCTCCAAAGCCCCTCCGGAAGTCAGCAAGCCAGTCGTCCCGGATGCGGGTGCCCCTGCCGTTCCGCCCGACACCGGCCCGGCGTGGTTCCGCGACGTGACCGAGGCGTCCGGCCTCCGCGCGACGTGCCGCAACGGGGAGGAGGCGGACCAGTTCACCATCCTGGAGTCCCTCGGCGCGGGGGTGGCGGTGTTCGACTACGACGGCGACGGCCGGATGGATGTCTTCGTGGTCGGTGGCGGATACTTCGACGGGCCGACGAAAACGGACTTGAAAGGGCACCCTGGCAAGCTGTACCGCAACCTGGGCGGGCTGAAGTTCGAGGACGTGACCGAGAAGGCCGGGCTGGCGACCCCGTGGTGGTACGCGCACGGGGTGGCAGTCGCCGACTACGACCGCGACGGGTTCCCGGACTTCGCCGTCACCGGGTTCGGGAAGATCGAACTGTTCCACAACGAGCCGGACGGTAACGGCGGGCGGAAGCTCGTCGCCGTGGGCGAGAAACTCGGGCTGAAGGATTCGTCGTGGAGCACCAGCGCCGGGTGGGGCGACATCGACGGCGACGGCTTCCCCGACCTGTACGTCTGCCGCTACTGCGACTGGTCCTTCGCCAACAACCCGGTGTGCAAAGGCGCGGCCGCCGCCGTGGCCCGCGACGTGTGCCCGCCGCAGAAGTTCAAGCCGTTGATCCACGCGCTATTCAAGAACGACAAGGGCACGGCGTTCCGCGGCGTGGCGGCGGAGCAGGGGTTCAAGCCGGACGGGTGCGGCCTCGGCGTCGTGCTGGCGGACCTGAACGCCGACGGCCGCCCGGACCTCCACGTCGGGAACGACGCGACGAACAACTTCCTGTTCTGGAATCGCGGCGGCAAGCTGGAGGAGAAGGGGCTGACCAGCGGCACCGCCGTGGACGACACCGGCCGGTATAACGGCAGCATGGGGGTGGACGTGGGCGACTACGACGGCAGCGGCCGGCCATCGCTGTGGGTGACGAACTTCCAGTCCGAGTTGCCCGCCCTGTATCACGCCCTGGGGAACGAACTGTTCGACCACCGGTCGCGGGCGGTCGGGGTCGGAGCGATCGGCATGAACCGGGTCGGGTTCGGCACCGCATTCGTGGACGCGGACGGCGACGGGTGGGAAGACCTCGTCGTCGTCAACGGGCACGTCCTCCGGCACCCCAGCGGAAGCGAGCCAAAGCAACTCCCGGTCCTACTCCACAACACCGCCGCGACCGGCGGCCGCTTCTTCAAGGATGTGTCCGGGCGCGGCGGCTCCTACTTCCGGACGGCGGCCGTGGCGCGCGGCTTAGCCGTCGGCGACCTGGACAACGACGGCCACCCGGACCTCGTCGTCACGCACACGAACGGCCCCGTCGCGGTCCTCCGAAACGAAAGTGTCGGCTCGTGGCTCGGGGTGAAACTGGTCGGCCAGGGCCACCGCGACCTCGTCGGATCGACCGTGACTCTGGAAGGGGAAAGCCGCACCCTCACCCGCTTCATCAAGGGCGGCGGCAGCTACCTGTCGGCGAGCGACCCGCGCCTCCTCTTCGGCCTCGGCACGGTGGGGAAGGTGAAGCGACTGACGGTGAAGTGGTCGTGGGGCGGAACGCAGTCGTGGGACGACTTGGAGCCGGGCGCGTACTGGGAGTTGACGGAGGGCCAGCCGGCCGCGAAGAAACTGCCATCCGCCCCGTGACCGACTGTCGAGTGTTGAACTTCTTCCCGTGGAACACCCATGACCGTACCGCATTCGTCTCAGCCGCGCGTCCGGCGGACCGCCATGTTCGTTCTCCTGCTGTTCGCCGTCGCGGGGGTGGGCGTGGGCGGATACCTGTTCGGGCTGTGGGGAGAGTTGCCGCAGCATTCGGACCAGGCAATCGCAGCGGGGGCCAACGCGCGCGGCGTCGGGCGGATGGAGCGGTTCGAGTTCGCGGAGGCGGCGACCGAGTTCGAGCAGGCCGTCCGCCTCGCCCCGGACTGGGTGCCGGCCCGGATCAACCACGGCATCGCCCTGTTTAACCAGAACCAGCCGGAGAAGATCGCCGAGGGTCGGCGCATCTTCGCCGACATCCTGACCGCCGACCCGAACAACCGCCACGCCCTCTACTGCCTGGGCATCATCGACGGCAACGACGGCCGCATCGCCGACGCGCACGCCCACTTCCGCGCCGTCAACGCCCTCGACCCGGACGACGCTCACACCTGGTATCGCCTGGGCATGACGCACCCGGAGGGCGTGCGGTCGCCGGCCGCGGCTGAATGCTTCCGGAAGGCGCTCGACCGGAACCCGTACCTGAACGCCGCGCGGTACAACCTGTTCCTGGCGCTGCACCCGACCGACCCGGAGCGGGCGGCGGCGCTGGAAGTGGAGCGGAAGGCGCTGGCGCTGGCGACGTGGGAGACCGAGACGGACATCCGGTACGGGGTGATGGGCAAGTACGCCGACGTGATCGGTCGCGACCCGGCGCGGGGCGGGAAGCCGGTCGTCGGCCCGCTGCCGATGTTCGAGCCGGCGGCGGGTTTCAAAGTGTCGCTCGCGGCCGGCGCGCGGTGGGCCACGGCGACCGATCTCGACCCCGTTCGCCGCGCCGCGCGGGAGCGGTTCGGAGCGACGGTGGTGTTGTTCGACTTCAACGGCGACGGCAAGCCGGACGTGTTCCTCGCCTCGGCCGTGGTGGACGGCGGCAAAGTCCGTGACCTGCTCCTGCGAAACGACGGCAAAGGCAGCTTCACCGACGTGACCGCCGCGGCCGGACTCGCCACCCCGCGGACGAGCCTGGGGGCCGCGGCCGGCGACTTCGACAACGACGGCCACCCCGACCTCGTCATCACCGGCGCGGGCGAGCAACACCTCTTCCGCAACACGGGCGACGGCACGTTCGCCGACGTGTCAGCGGCGGTCGGGCTGGATAAGGTGGTGGGCACATGTCTCGGCGGCGGGTGGGTCGATCTCGACCAGGATAGCGACCTCGATCTCGTCGTGGGCAAGTACGCGGACGGCGACCCCGCGACCTTCGACGGCCCGAAGCCGGGGGGCGAGTTGCTGGTGTTCGAGAACGTCGGCGTCGCGCCGGCGGCCGCGCGGCCGGGGCTGTCCACCGCGTTCCAGCGGAGTGACGCACTGGGCAAGGTGGTGCCGGCCGGCTCCGTGGTTAGCTTCCTCGCCTCCGATCTGGATGCCGACCGCGATGTCGATTTGCTGGTGCTGCCCGAAGCGGCCGATCCGGTGGTCGCGGACAACGACCGATTGATGCGGTTCAACCGGGTGATGCCCGCGTGGGCGTCGGGCCAGGCGCACCGGTGGAACGGCGGTCTCGTCCTCGACGCCAACCACGACGAGCGCTCCGATTTGTTCCTCGTCCGCGCCGGGGGCGCGCCGGTGTACTTGCTTTCCAAGGGCGAACGCGACTTCGCCCCCGGCAACACGAACAGCCCGGCGCTGACGCAGGCGGTCGCGGCCGACATCGACCTGGACGGCTGGGGCGACGTGGTCGGCCTGAACACGGACGGCAAACCGGTGCTGCTGCACAACCGGGGCGACGGCCGACTCGAATACGTGCCGGCCGCGTTCGGCCCGCTTCCCGCCGCGACCGCGGTGGCCGTGGCGGATCTCGACGGCGACGGGTTGCCGGACCTCCTCACGCTCGCAGACGACGGTCTTCACATGCACCGACACCTGGGCAACGGCAACTCGGCCGTGCTGGTGCTGCCGTCGGGCCGGCGGGACAAGAGCGCCGACATGCGGACGAACGCCGACGGCATCGGGACCTGGCTCGTCGCGCAGGCCGCTTCGCTGTGGACCGGGGCGGAGCGAACCACCGTGTCGGCCGGCCTGGGGCAGTCGCTGCTGCCGACCGCGCTCGGCCTCGGCAAATACACGACCGCCGACACCGTGCGGCTACGCTGGCCGGATGCGGTGATTCAGGCCGAACTCGGCGTGCCGACGAACGCCGTGTTCCGCGTGACGGAGACGAACCGCAAGGGGACATCGTGCCCGATCCTGATGGCGTGGGACGGCGAGAAGTTCGCCTTCGTGACCGACTTCCTCGGCGGCGGCGCGCTCGGCGAGTCCGGCCCGGACGGGTCAATCCGCCCGCCACGCCCGGAGGAGTCGGTGAAGATCGAAGCCGGACAACTCGTGCCGAAGGACGGGCAGTACCACATCAAGATCGCCGAGCCGATGGACGAGGTGTTGTACCTCGACCACCTGCGGTTGGACGTGATCGATCACCCGCCCGCGTCAGCCGTGTTCCCCGACGAGCGGTTCGTCCTCGGCCCGCCGGACCCGACGCAGAAGTTGCTCGCCTTCCGCTCCCGGCACGTCCCGAAGTCGGCGACTGACGACAAGGGGCGCGACGTGCGGGACCGCCTGCGGGACCGCGACCGTCGCGCGGTGGACGGCTTCGCCCCACGCTCCTGGCTCGGCTACGCCGAAGATCACTCGCTCACACTGGACTTCGGCGAACTGCCGGCGAGCGACCAGTGGCATCTCATCCTCGCCGGGTGGACGGACTACCCGTACCCGGAGGCGATGTACGCCGCGACCCGCGCCGGCGTGGTGCTGACCCCACCGGTGCTGGAGCGGTTCGACGAGGCCGGGAAAAAGTGGGTGCCGGTGTGCGACCTGGGCTTCCCGGCGGGGTTGCCGCGCGTCATGACCCGCGCGCTGCCGGCCGACTTTCGCGGCGGCAAACTCCGCATCGCCACGAACATGCAGGTGTATTGGGACCACATCACCGTCGGGCCAGCGGCGGATGCGGCGGCCGTTGGGACCGTGACTTCACTGAACGTGGCGGGGGCGACCCTGGCGGCGCGCGGCTTCATGCAAGAGGTGTACCCAGACGGCCGCCCGCCCGTGGCCTACGACGACGCCAAGACCGAGCCGGTTGCCGTGAACAAGTGGAAGGGCCGGCTCACGCGGCTGGGCGACGTGACCGAGATGCTCCGTGCCGCTGATGACCGCTTCGTCTTGGCCGGACCCGGAGACGAAATCACGGTCCGGTTCGACGCCACGAAGTTGCCCGCGCTGAAGGACGGCTGGGTGCGGTCGTTCGTGCTGCGGACGCGCGGGTATTGCAAGGACACGTCCACCACTACCGTCACCGGCGGCGAGGTCGGCCCGCTGCCGTTCCGCGCGATGCCGAACTACCCGCACTTCGGAAAGGCGAAAACGCCCGCGACCGACGCCGCCATGTGGCACACCCGACCGGCCGGGCGGTGATCGCCGGTGGGACGCCAAACGGGCGGGACGGGTTGTCACCAAGCCGGTCGTCGCGGATCATTCCCATTCCGGCACGGCCCGCGCGGGCCACCGGTTCCGGGAACGCGAACGCGAGGTGCGTGCGATGGTGAAAGGCATGTTCGGTGCGACGGCTGTGGCGGTGGCCCTGGCGGGTTTCGCTCTCGCGGCGGAGCACACCCAGGACACCCCCGCCGAGGTGAAGAAGGCGGTCGTGTCGGGGACGGCGGTGCTGTTCGACATCCGCGAGGCGGACGAGTGGAAGGACGGTCACCTGGCGGGGGCGAAGCACCTCGCCCTCTCGGACCTCCAGGCCGGCGTACCTGCGGGGATGCTCAAACTCCTGATCCCGGCCGGGAAACCCGTCTATCTCCACTGCGCCGCCGGCGGCCGGTGCCTGAAGGCGGCCGACATCCTCAAGGCCGCCGGATACGACGTGCGGCCGCTGAAGCCGGGGTACGAGGCGCTTCTGAAGGAGGGATTCGAGAAGGCGAAGTGAGCCGGCCGCCCAGGGCCATCCCTGGCGAGTCGGTCCCGTTCCGCCGCCCCGTCGCGTCAGCCGTTGGTGCCGACGAACGGGTTGCTCAGTTTCTCCAGGCCGACGGTGGTGAGGGGGCCGTGGCCGGGGTAGACGCGGGTGTCGTTCGGCAGCGTCCACAACTTCGCCTCGATGCCGGCCTCCAATAGCTCGAAACTGCCGCCGGGGAAGTCGGTGCGGCCGACGCTGCCGCGGCCGGCGAACCCGAAGCGCTGGGCCACACCCGGTCCCGCCACCGAATCACTGGTTGCTCGACCACTTTCGCCAACACGTAGCCACCCCCGAGCGATATGACCCAGTAACTCAGCCGGTATCCCCAGAGGAATAGTGGCGAGTCCTGCCCGCCCCCGGCCGCCATCGCCCACGTCATGACCGCCGACATCCACGGCATCTGAAAAATGACCGCGTGGACGAGGTACATCGTGTAACTGTACCGACCCACCCACCCTAGAGCCGCCACAACACCGCCGCGCGCCGCCGGCGCGGCGACAACTGCCGCAATCCAGCACGCGAACGCAACGGCGTTCAGTGTGAACGTCCATGCGTGGACATCCGGGTGTTTGACGAACGGGAACCGGATCGCGATTGCCGCCACGGTGGCCAACAGGAGCGGGGTCAGCACCGTTGCCCGCCGGGCGAGGAGGGCGAACGCCGCCGGTGCGTAATCGTGGACGTAACGGAGCAGCACCCCGACGAGCAAGCAATCGAACCGGCAGTGGGTCGGCAAGTAGATGTCGAGGAAATCGCCCCCCGGCCTAGCCGCGCAGACGCGCACGACAAGTGGCACCACCATACCAACCGCCCCGGTGATCGCGACGGCCCAACCCGTCTGCCGCCGCGTCCACCCTCCGGCGACCGCGACGCCGGCGACCACCACGAGGGGCAGAATCAGGTAGAAGTGTTCCTCGACCGCGAGCGACCAACTTGCCGGCCAGGGCAGCGGGTCGAAGTAGTTCTGGATGAACAGGCAGTTCACCAGGACTGTTTCGGTGTAGCGGATGGGGTCGGTGCCGTCGCACAGGTGGGCGGTCAGCCAGACGCCGTAGACGAGGAAGTAGCACGGCCAGATCTTTAACCCGCGGCGAATCCAGAACCGCCGCAGCCGAACAGTCCCGTGCCGCCGCGCGTCGGCGAAGAGAAGGCCGGCGATCAGGAAGCCGGACAAGACGAAGAAAAGATCCACCCCCATCCAGCCGACTTGGACGAATAGTTCCAGGATATGTTCGCTCAAACCAAGGTGCAACCGCGGGTAAATGGGGACATGGCGGACGAACACCAAGAGCACCGCCACGCCGCGGAGAACATCCAGCCCGGCGAATCGATTTTCGGATCGTGACATGGCGGCTCCCGGGCGGCCCCGAGCAATGGACGGGATCCGCCGCCGAACCCTAGCACGGGGTCTGGCAAATCTTTCGGGCAACCGGAAGTTCTGGCCTTGCCGGAGGTCGGGAAAGACGTCACCCCCCGGCCCCCT
>JBBRUO010000015.1:0-22924 GCA_038247725.1 Gemmatales bacterium | reverse complement strand
GCTCTTCGTCAGGTGCGGGTTCTTCGCGTGTGCCTTCAGGAAGGCGTCGAGGTTCGATTGCACGTAGGGGATGGTGACGGCGAACCGCACCTTCTCGCCCGTCTTCGCGAAGTCGTGGGTGAAGGCGTTGTCTTGGACCGTAGCGGTCCCCATCCACTTCCACGTCTCGCCGCCGTCGGTGCTGATCGCCGGGCCTTGGAACCCGATGGCCCCGTTGACGAAGCCGGCCACCTTTTCGGGGAACACGAACCGGACCCGCCCCGGTTCCGTCGCGGTCGCCGCGATGGACCAGTAGAACCACGGGCGACCGCCGCGCAGGTCCGGGGCGAGGTGAACGGTGTCGCCCTCGATGCGCTCGACGAGCGCGTTCCCGCCGGGGAACTTCGTCGCCACCGTCACCGCCCCGCGCGGCGGCTCCCGGCCCTCGGCGGACGACACCCCGGCGAGGCACGCCAGCAGCAACCCCAGGGCGAGCGTGCGGCGGCGGTCGGCGTTTCGGGTCGGTGCCATTCGTTGCCCCTGTCTGATGTGTTGCGGTGGAACGCAGTATCGCCACCATTCCCCGGCGGCACAAGCGGAAAGGGCGACCGAGTGGCAGGCGGCGGTTCCGGCCGTAAGCTGAACGCTGTCCGCCGCGTGAAAATCCGTCCGCGCGACCGACGAATACCCCGTAACGGCCCCCCCCTCCCCACACACTCACACCCCGTCCGTTCCGCCGGCGGGGGCACCCCGCTATGCGTTCACTCCGCTCCGTCTTCACCCTGTTCCCGCACGCCCGCGCCCGCGGCCTCACCGACGCGGAGGTGCTGGACAGTCGCGGCCGCTTCGGCGCGAACCGCCTCACCCCCCTCCCCCGCGAGCCGGTGTGGAAGAAGTTCCTGGAGAAGTTCGACGACGCGATCATCAAGATCCTGCTCGCCGCCAGCCTGCTGAAGATCGTCGTGGACCTGTTCACCATCGCGCCGAAGGCCGGCGGCTTGGCGCTTGGCGGGGTGGCGCTGGCCGTGTCCGCCGCGTACCTGCTGCGGCTGAGGGCGTGGGTGCCGTCGCTCCTGTTCGTGCTGTCGGCCATCCTGTTCGTGCTGTCGTGGGGACTGGGCCACCCGTCCATCGAGGGGCTGGCGGTGATGATCGCCATCGCCCTCGCCACCGGTGTCGCGTTCCTGGCCGAGTACCGCTCCGACCGCGAGTTCGAGAAACTCAACGCCCAAAAGGACTCCATCCGGGTGAAGGTGAATCGCGGCGGGGCCGTCACCGCGATGGCGTTGGAAGAGGTCGTCGTCGGCGACTTGGTGATGCTCGAAACCGGCGACGAGATTCCCGCCGACGGCCGGCTGACGGCGGCGAACGAGCTGCTCATCGACCAGTCGCTGATGACCGGCGAGTCGGAGGCGGTGCGAAAGGGCAGGTGCGCGGAGGACGAGGAGACGGACGGGCCGGACAAGGTCGGGTGCGTGTATCGCGGCACGCAGGTGGTGGACGGGCTGGGCGAGATGATCGTGTCGAACGTCGGCGACGACACCATGATCGGGCAGATCGCCCGGCGGCTGTCCGGCGACCACGCGGACCAAACCGACGCCGCCGACGCACGGGTGCAGCGGAAGCTGACCCTGTCGAAGGAGCAGACGCCCCTCCAGGGGAAGCTGTCCCGCCTGGCCGGGGTCATCAGTAAGGTCGGGTACGCGGCCGCCGTGGCGATCTTCCTGGCGCTCCTGGTGCGCGGGCTGTTCTTCGCCACCGACCCGGACACCGGCCGCCCGGAGGTGTTCCTGCCGGCCACCGGCGAGGAGTCGGTGGCCGTCGCCCAGTACCTGCTGAAGTACGTCGTGTACATGGTCATCGTCATCGTGGTGGCCGTGCCCGAAGGGCTGCCGATGAGCGTCACCGTGTCGCTGGCGCTGGCCATGCGGAAGATGACGCGGGCGAACGCGCTGGTGCGGCAACTGGTGGCCACCGAGACCATCGGGTCGGCGACGGTCATCTGCTCGGACAAGACCGGCACCCTGACCCAGAACAAGATGCGGGTGGTGCGAGTGGCCGCCGGGGGAGAGTCCGCGGAACTCGGCGCGCCCGACTTCGTGCCGTCGCCCGCGCTCCGGACGCCCACCACCGCCCGCGACTGGCTGGCCCTGAACGCCGCCGTCAACGGCACCGCCACCCTGGAAGAGAAAGAGGGCAAGACGGTCGTCGTCGGCAGCGGCACCGAGGGCGGGCTACTGCTGTGGCTGAAGGACGGCGGGCTGAGCTACGCCGAGTTACGGGCGACGGTACCGCTGGTGTACCGCACGGCGTTCTCCAGCGAGCACAAGCGGATGACCACGGTGGTGGAGGCGAACGGGCGGGCCGTCAGCCTGGTGAAGGGCGCGCCGGAGGTGGTCCTCGCCCGCTGCACGCGGGTGCTGGACGCCGACGGCAGCGCCCGCGACCTGACCGACGAGGACCGGGCGCGGATCCTGGGCGGCATCGGCTCCGCGTCGGCCGACGCCATGCGGACCCTGGCGTTCGCCCAGGTCGAACTGCCGGCCGACTTCCCCCGCGACCCGGAGGCGATGGCCGCCCGCCGCGGCGACCTGGAAACCGGCCTCACGTTCACCGGCTTCGTGGCCATCCGCGACCCCCTCCGCGACGACGTGAAGGACGCCATCGACCGCTGCCGGTCGGCCGGCATCGACGTCAAGATGATCACCGGCGACAACGTGGACACCGCCCGCGCCATCGCCCGCGAGCTGGGCATGCTGGACGCCCCCGACGCGGTGGTGCTGACCAGCGACGAGTTCGGGGCCCTGTCCGACGACGAGTTGAAGGCGAAGCTGCCCTTCCTGCGGGTGTTAGCCCGCGCCAAACCGCTGGACAAGTACCGCATCGTCCAGCTGCTCCAGGAGCAGAACCAGGTGGTGGCGATGACCGGCGACGGCACCAACGACGCGCCCAGCCTGAAGAAAGCCGACGTGGGGTTGGCGATGGGCATCGCCGGCACGGAGGTGGCGAAGGAGGCGAGCAAGATCGTGCTGCTGGACGACTCGTTCGGCACCATCGTCCACGCCGTCCACTGGGGCCGCGCGCTGTACGAGAACATCCAGCGGTTCATCGTCTTCCAGCTGACCATCAACGTGAGCGCCCTGGCCATCGCCTTCCTGGGGCCGTTCGTCGGGGCCAAGCCGCCGTTCACCGTCCTCCAACTGCTCTGGATCAACGTCATCATGGACACGTTCGCCGCCATCGCCCTGTGCAGCGAGTCGCCCCGGCCGGGGCTGATGACGATGCGGCCGAAGCGGCGGGACGAGAGCATCGTCACCCCGTCCATGCTGAAGACGATCCTCGCCACCGCCGGCTTCTTCGTGGTGGTGATGCTGGCCCTGCTCATCGGCATGACGCACGCCGGCTGGTTCCGCGGCGACGGCCCGATGTCCGACGAGTTCCGCGCCCTGAGCGTGCGACAGGTGGCGCTCTTCTTCACCGTGTACGTGTTCTTCCAGGTGTGGAACCAGATCAACTGCCGCAGCCTGACGCCGACGGTGTCCGGCCTGTGGGGGCTGCACCGCAACCCGCTGTTCCTGGCCATCGCCAGTCTGACGGTGATCGGCCAAGTGCTCATCATCCGGTTCGGCGGGCGGGTGTTCGCGGTCGAACCGCTGGCCGTGCTCGACTGGCTGGTGATCGCGGCGGCGACGGCGAGCGTGCTGGTGTTCGCCGAACTGGCGCGGCTGGTGCGGAAGTGAGGAGCGATTTTCCCCGGCGGCCCCGCCCCCAGCGGGTGTCAAAGTGGGTGGAGTGAGCGTCAATGCGAGCGAGTCACTCCCCCCTCCACGCCGGGCGAGGGGTACCGCCAACTGGCCACCACCGACGGGCCTCTTCCACCGAATTTGA
Organism: Gemmatales bacterium; assembly: GCA_038247725.1. Taxonomy (GTDB): domain Bacteria; phylum Planctomycetota; class Planctomycetia; order Gemmatales; family Gemmataceae; genus JALHQU01. Next base: position 19,057 of record JBBRUO010000015.1, on the reverse strand, counting down.
TGTCACTCGTCGTTGGCCAGCGACACGGGGTACGAGCCGAGGAGCGACACACTGTCGCAGATGGCTTCCAGCCCCTTGATGGTCTTCTTCACCTTCGGGTCCTCGTGGTGCCCCTCGAAGTCCACGAAGAAGACGTACTCGCCCTTCGCCTCGCGGTACGGGAACGACTCGATCCAGGTCAGGTTCACCTTGTTCGTCTTGTACACGCCCAGCACGTCGGCCAGCGCGCCGGGGGCGTGAGGCACCTGGAAGATGAGCGCCGTCTTGTCGTTCCCCGTACGGGCGCTGTCGGCCAGCGCGATGACGGCGAACCGCGTCTCGTTCTCCGGCGAGTCCTCGATGGACGAGAACAGCGCCTTCAGCCCGTACTGGACCCCCGCCTGCCGGCTGGCCACCGCCGCCGCGAACGGCTCCCGCTGCACCAACTCGGCCGCGTGCGCGGTGCTGGTCACCTCATGGATGGAGGCGTGCGGCAGGTTCTTGCCCAGCCAGTTGCGGCACTGCGACAGCGCCTGCGCCTTGCTGTACACCCGCCGCACCTCGGCCGGCTGGCAGTTGGCCAGCAGGTGGTGGTGGACCCGCAGGCGGATTTCCATGCAGATTTTCACCTGCGGCATGCGGATGAAGCAGTCCAGCGTGTCGGCGATGCGGCCGTCGGTGCTGTTCTCCAGCGGGACGACGCCGAGGTGCGCGTGCTTGCGGGCGACCTCCTCGAACACGGCCAAGATGGACCCGACGCGGGCGTACTCGACCCCCTGCCCGAACCGCTCCAGCGCCGCGAGCTGGCTGTAACTGTACTCCGGCCCCAGGTACGCCACCCGCTGCACCCGCTGGAGCGCCCGCGAGCCGGAGATGAGTTCGCGGTAAATGGCCTTGAGCGTGACCGGCTGGAGCGGCCCCTTGTTCGCCTTCAACACGTTGCCGAGGACTTCCTCCTCGCGGGCGGCGCTGAACACCTCCCCGCCGGTGTCCGCCTTCACCTTGCCGATCTGCGCGGCGATGGCGGCCCGCTTGCTCAGCAGTTCCAGGATTTGCAGGTCGAACTTGTCGATCTGGACGCGCAGCGACTTGAGGTTGCCGGCGGTCGGCTCGGAGTCGGACTTGCGCGACATGGAAGGATTCAGGTGGGAGTATCGGGGCACATGGTCCGGACCGCATTGTCACAAGGTAGAACCACGCCGCGCGGTGTCAACGAGCGGACGGCGGACAAAACCGGCCCCGACCGGGAAAGTCGGGGTGATTGTAACGACTATAAGCCGTGGGTCCGGGAATGGATGGCCTGTGGCACCAGAACAAGGGGGCGGTTTCGGAGATCGGCGCGCGGCAGATCCCGACCGCGGCGTATCGAGTCCGAATACGTCCGCCCGCCGCCCGCTCCGTCACACCTGAACTTCGGCCGGCTGGATCACCATCGGGTCGTGACCGTCGGCGACGGCCGGCAGGGTGTACTGCTTCACCCGCCAGCCGGCGTGCTGCAACTCGCCGGAGTACGGGGCCTCGCCGGTGACGTTGCCGGTGAGCAGGACGGCCGACGGATCGAACCCCTTCGCCACCGTCACCCGGTCGCCCTCGGTGCCGCCCATCACCGCCTCGAACGTGAGGTGTTTCTTCAGCGCGGCGGCGGCCTTCTTCTGCACCTCCCGCACCCCCATCCCGAGTTGTTCGTCGGACGCCCCCGACAGGTCTTCCATCAGGAAATCGACCAGCCGGGCCTCGGATTGCAGCACGGCCAGCAGGCGGAGCGGTTCGGCGGACGGCTTGGGCCGGGCGGCCGGGCCGGCGGGGGCGGGCGGCGGTGTCGCGGTGCCGAGCGCGGCGTCGAGCTTCGCTTTCAGGGCCGCGTCCTGGTTGGCGCGGCCGGCGACGGTCAGCCCCCACATCGCGCCCCCCCAACTGCCGGCCCGCGCGACGGCCATGCCGATCAGCAGGAGGAGGGCCATGCCCAGGCCGATGCCGACCCCGAGTAGCAGCGCTTGCGTGTCCATGACGGCGGTTCTCCGTGGGAAAACGAGGAACAGTCGTTATACGGGCGGGGTCGGCGGGCGCGGGCGGGTGAGTAAGATGGCCCCCATGCCGCAACAGTTCACCGATGTCGCCTGCACCGTGTGCGGGTGCGTGTGCGACGACCTGACCGTCACCGTGGACGGCGGGCGGGTCGTCGCCGCCGATCGCGCGTGCCGCCTGGCCGAGCCGTGGTTCCGCGCCCAGTCCGACGGTGACACGGCGGTGTCATTCGACGCGGACGTCCGCCGGGCGGCGGACATCCTGACGGCCGCGAGGTACCCGCTCGTCTACGGGCTGTCCCGCAGCACGACTGAAGGCCAGCGGGCGGCGGTGGCGCTGGCGGACCGCCTCGGCGCGACCATCGACACCACCGCCAGCACCGGCCACGCGCCGTCCATCCTGGCGCTGCAACAGGTGGGCGAATCCACCTGCACCCTGGGCGAAGTGAAGCAGCGGGCGGACCTCGTGATCTTCTGGGGCACCGACCCGCTGACCACGCACCCCCGGCACATCGAGCGGTACTGCCCGCCGCGACCGGGGCGGACGATCGTCGTCGTCGATGAAATCGAAACCGAGACGGCGAGGGCGGCGGACCTGTTCGTGACGGTCCAACCCGGCCGCCACTGGGAAGCGCTGTGGGAGCTGCGGATGTCTCTGGTTTCCCCCTCCCCCCTGGCCCCCCTCCCGCCAGGGGAGGGGGGAACAGACGGCCGCCCGCTTCAGCACTTGGCGCGCATGATGTCAGCCGCCCGCTTCGGCATCGTCTTCTTCGGGGCCGGACTGACGCAGCAGCCGCACGCGCACCGCGTCATCGAAGCCTTGCTGCAACTCGTCACGGACCTGAACCACCACTCCGACCCGGCGACCCGGCGTCGCTTCTACGCCCGGCGGATGCGGCGGTACGGCGACGTGGCCGGGGCGGATTCGGTGCTAACGTGGCAGACCGGCTACCCGTTCGGGGTAAACTTCGCCGCCGGCTACCCGCGGTACAACCCCGGCGAGTTCACCGGCCCCGACATCCTGGCGCGAAAGGAAGCCGACGCCTGCGTGCTGATCGGGTCCGAGACCGCGAAGGACCTGCCACCGGCCGCGCTCGCCCACCTGAAGACGATCCCCGTGATCGTCCTCGACCCGCCGGGGGCCAAGACCGATCTCCCAGCGGCGGTGAAGTTCACGACGGCGGTGTACGGCGTCCACAAGCCCGGCACCGCGTACCGCCTGGACGAAGTGCCGATCCCGCTGCGGGTGCTGCTTCCCACCGAGTTGCCATCCGATGCCGATGTGCTGAATGCCATCCTGTCGGAGTTGGGGTAAAATGCCTTTCCATTTTCCGCCACGGAGGAACCGCGATGACGATCACGCTGCCGGACGAGATGCGGGAGGCGCTGGAACGCAAAGCCGCTGCCAGCGGGTTCGCGTCGGTGAATGAGTACGTCGCCGATGTGCTGACGGCCGATGAAGAGCCTTTACCGCCCGACTTCCGAACCCGTGAGGAGTTGAAGGCTCGCCTGGACGAGGGTATGGCCAGCGGCCCCCCGGTGCCGTGCGACGCGGCGTTCTGGGCGGAGCTCGATGCCGTCGTCCGTGGCGAATCCGTGTAGCGGGGCCTCCGACGTGGCAATCGGATTTACCCCGACGGCCCGCCGCGACATCCTTCTCGCCGCTCGCCAACTCCGCGAGCGGTTCGGGGAAAAGACCGCCGCGTCGTTTCGAATCCGGTTGGAATCGACGCTCGCCCGGCTCGAAGGCTCGCCGCTGTCCGTGGCCGTCCTCGACTTCCCGCCCGAGGGGTATCCGGAATTACGGGTCGCGCCGGTGAATCGCTTTGACGGTCGGCTCGTGTTCTACACACCTACCGACACGGGCATCCTCGTGGTTCGGGTGATGATGGCGGCGAGCGATTGGATGACCGAACTGGCCGACGAGTGACGGGCGCTCGGCACCCGTCACTCACGCTTCCGGCACTGAAATCCCGTCACTTCACTTCCGGTTTCGTCGCGGTTCGCAACTCACTCCCCGACAACTGCAACCCGAGGTTGTGCGTCCGCCCGGTGGTCACGACCTTCACCAGCAGCGGGTTCCACCCCTCGTTCAATTCGACGGCGAACGTCTCCGCGTCCTCGAACCGCTGCAACTTCGCCACCGGCCGTTCAAAGGCCAGTTTCCCGTTCGCCCACACGCGAATCGGGTCATCGCCCAGCAATCGGGCTTGCGCCGTCTGCTTCTTCGGCGAGAACACGTAGGCCAGCGCGTACACCCCGGTGGCCCCCGACGGGACGAACCCCTTCACGTTCAGCAGCGCGTTCGGGTCCACCGCCTTCGGCTGCCAGCCCTTCGCCGTCGGGTCGGGGTTCTTCTCGGCCTCGTGGCCCGCCTTCAGGTCCGCCGGCACGCCGGCCAGCACCGAGTACTCCAGCACCAGCCCCCGCAGCGACTCCTGTTCCGTGCGGCTCTTGAGGAACGCCAGCAGGTCGATGAACTGGTCGAAACTCAGTTGCGACACCACGTTGTCCGGCATCAAGGACAGCTTGGACGGCTTCAGCACGTCGAGGTCGTCCCGCTTCAAGCGGATGTCGCGGCCGGTCGATTCGCGGATGGTCACCTCCGTCGGCGACTCGGCCACCTTCAGCCCGCTGAACGACTGCCCGTCGAGCGTCACGGCCTGATACGTCTGGAAGCCCTCCTTGATCTCCTTGCTCGGCTCGACGATGCCCTCGATCAGCTTCTCCAGCGACTGCGTCTCCCACATGCGGGAGAGGTCCGGCCCGACCGCGCCGCCGACGCCCTCCAACCGGTGGCACGAGGCGCACGCGACGAGGCCGGTGTTCAGGTACAGCAGCTTGCCGCGCTTGGCGTCGCCCTTGGCCTGCACCAGTTTCCGCAGCTTCTCGATCTCGGCCGGGGAGGCGGACAGCAGCAACCCGCCCTTCATCACGTCGGCGTTGAGCTTGGCGATGACCGGATCGTCCGGGAACTTGCGGAGGCTCTCCGACACGCGCGGGAACAGGTCGCGGGGCAGTTTCTTGGCGAGGTATTTCTCGCCGATCAACTTCGCCCCCGCTTTGCTGGAGCCGAGTGTGGCGATGGCCTCGGCGATCAGCGTCGGGTCGGGGTTCTCCAGCAGCACCTCGGCCAACTTCCGCGCGGCCGGCGGGTCGAACGCGGCCAGCGTCCGCAGCGCCTCGGCCTTCACCGTCGCCGGTTCGGTCTTCGATTCCAGCACCGCGCGAACGGCCGCCGCGAAGTCCGCGTTCGGGATCGCCCGCATCGCCTTGAGGATCGCCGTCCGCTCGCCGAGCGACTTCTGGCCGTCCACGAACATCGCCTTCAGCGCGCCGGCGGCGGACGCGAGGCGGTTCTTCTCCACGGCGGCGAGCGCGGCCATCCGCACCCCCTCGTCCGGCGCGGCCAGCAGCCCGACGACGAACGCGGCCGGTTTGCCACCGCCGAGGCTGTTCGCCTCGGCCATCACGTCCAGTCCGGCGATCAGCACCGCCGCCGGCTCCTTCGGCCGCTTGGCCAGGAATTCGGCCAGCGGTTCCAGGCTCACCGGCGTCTCGAAGATGTAGTTCGTGTACGACCGGATCAGGCCCGCCCGCTGTTCCGCCTTCAGGTGGACGTTGCCGAGCAACTCCGGCAGCGCGTCGGCCGCTTCCCGGGTCCGCATGGCGGCGAACGCCTTCACGACCATCTCCGTGTCGGCCGGCTTGCCCGACGTGGCCACCGCCAGCAGCGCGTTCATGGCCCGCGTGCCGATCCGCTCGAAGGCGCGGATGTAGGCGTCGGTGAGGTAGGCGTCCTGCCCGTCGTCGGCCTTCCAGGCGTGAATGACGGCGTCGGCCGCGCCGTTCGCCCCCAGCCGGCCGAGCGCCAGCGCGGCGGCCCGGCGGACGGCCGCCGCGTCGTCTTCCAACCGCTTCGCCAGGGCCTCGTTCACGGCGAAGTCGCTCTTCGCGGCGTTGCGGCCGAGCAACTCGGCGACCACCCGGCGGATGTCCGGTTCCGGTTCGTCGTTCAGCACGGTGAGGAACTGCTTCCGCACGTCCTGGTTCCACAACTGCGCCAGTGCGCCCGCCGCCCAGAGCCGTTGTGGCAAGGGGACATCGGCCGACTTGAACACGGTCGCGAACACGCCCCGCACCTTCTCCGCGTCCGAGGCGGCGCGGCGGACGAGTTCCTTCTGCGCCAGGTCGCGGACGGTGAAGTCCGCACTCTTCAGGCTCTTCGCGAGGGTGTCGAGACTCGCCTGCGGGCCGCCGGCTTTCGCCCAGGAGTTCATCGGGCGGGCGTCGATCTTCGGGTCGGCTTTCGTGCCCACCCAGGTCATGCGGTAGATGCGGCCGTGCGCGCCGTCGCCCCACAGCTTGCCCGCGCCGCCGGAGTCCGTCCGCCAGTCGCAGACGTAGATCGCCCCGTCCGGCCCGGTGAGCATCTGGCACGGGCGGAACAGCGGGTCGTCCGACTTCATGAACTCGAACTCGTGCGTGATCGCGAAGGTGGACCCCTGCGGCGCGACGGTGTACGCCCGGATCAGCTTGCGGTACACGTCTGGATAATACATGAGGTGCTGGTACTGTTTCGGCAGTTGCGTGTCCTGGTACAGCAGCACGCCGGCGGGCGAGCCGCGACCGGTCTTGATCATCGGCGGCACCTTGCCGGGCAGCTCGCCGGCCACGGCCCCGCGCACGAAGTCCGTCCGGCAGCACTTGGCCCCGGGGAACAGCCGCCAGCCGAAGTCGGCCCCTTCCGCCACATGCACGATGCGGCAGCCCTGGAACTTGCTGCCGTCTTCCTGGTCGTTGTCCGAGTGGAAGATGTTGGCGTTCTGGTCGAACACCACGTCGCGATACGGGTTGCGGTAGCCGAGGGAGAACACCTCCATCTGGCTGCCGTCCGGCTTGCAGCGGAACACACCCCCGGTGCGCATCACGGTGGCCCGGCTGCCGTCGCTGCCCTCGACGAAGTTGTCGTCGTCGCCGCTGGTCAGGTACAGCCAGCCGTCCGGCCCGATGGTCAGGCCCGAAACCTGGTGGTGGTGGAACCCGCAGAATCCCTGAGCGATGATCTCGCGGATGTCCCACGGGCCGCCGGCCTTCGACTGCCGGTGCCGGCGGACGGTGCCCCGCCCGGTGGTGTACAGCCAGCCGTCGTGCCACAGGATGCTGGACGGCAGTTCGTCCGTGAAGATGACATCGGACTTGTCGTAAATGCCTTTCGCCGTGTTGTACCGCAGCACCTTCACCGGGTCGGTGACGAACTTCTTCATCGTCGTGACGCGGCGGGTGGTGCCGTCGCGGTAGCGGAACGTCTCCTCCAGCGGGTACCACTCGCGGCCGGGGTCGGGCTTCCACTCCAGGACGTACAGCGTCCCGTCCGGGGCGAAGGTCATGCCGACGGGGTTGGTGATGACCGACTCGTCGGCGACCACTTCGGTCTTGAATCCGTCCGGGGCCAGGATGCCCTTCAACCGCGGGTCCCACTTGCCCTGATCGACCATCTTCACGTCGAACGGGGCGGGCTTGGCGGCGGTCTGGTTGGGGGCGAACTCGGCCGGCGGGTCCGAGGCGAGGCACACGCCGACGGCGAGCGCGACCAGCGGCAGGGAGAGGAAACGCATGAGGGAAGACTCCGGGAGTGGTGGAGTTGGTGTCCGGTGGGATAGGAGAAGTGTAGTTGATGCGTGGAAGAGGCGGTAGGTCCGGCGGCGGGGAAGCGCGGTCGCGAGTGTGACAGCGGAGTCCGGCGAACACGTCCCGGACCTTCCGCCCGCCAATGAATCAATGAATCCCGGCGCTTGACCGGCGGCCGGCGTCGGTTTAAAGTCTTCGTACCCACCTACCCCGTGAACGCCCCCGCGTTCGTCCGCCGGCCGACCGCCTTTCGTTCGCGCCCGCCTCTCCCGGAGGTCCCGCCATGCGACGCCTCGTCGCCCGTTGCGCCGTCCTGTGCGGACTGCTGTTCGTCACCGCCGTGTCCGCCCAATCGCCGGCGAACCTGCTGCCGCCGCCGCGGATCACCGCCGTCTTCCCGGTCGGCGTCCAGGTCGGCACCAGCGTCGAGGTGACCGTCACCGGCACCGACATCGACGACCCGACCGGCCTGCTGTTCACGTCGGCCGCCATTAAGGCGGAGTACCTCCCGCCGCCGGAACCGAAGGCGGACCCGAAGAAGAAAGACCCGCCCAAGCCGAAGAAGGGGAATGCCGGGGGCGTCACCACGGCGAAGTTCAAGGTCACGGTGCCCGCGTCGGTCGCCCCCGGCACCTACGACCTGCGGGTGGTCGGCGAGCAAGGGGTCAGCAACCCCCGCGCGTTCGTCGTCGGCGACCGGCCGGAAGTGCTTGAGAGCGCGACGCCGCACAACGACGTGCCCGACGCCCAGAAGCTCGACCTCAACACCACCGTCAACGGCACCATTCAGAGTACGTCCGACGTGGACTATTACGTCTTCACCGGGACGGCGAAGCAGCGGGTGCTGATCTCGTGCGCGACATCCAGCATCGACAGCAAGGCGCGGCCGCTGGTGGAACTCTTCGACAAGGACGGCAAGCGGCTCGTCGGGAACCGCAACTCCCGCGACAACGACGCCCTCGCCGATGCCACCCTCCCGGCCGACGGCGAGTACTTCGTCCGCGTGTGCGAGTTCGCTTACCAGAGCGGCAGCGCCGATCACTTCTATCGGCTGACGGCGAGTACCGGGCCGTGGATCGACGCCGTGTTCCCGCCGGCGGTGCCGCCCGGCAAGCCGGCCCAGGTCACGCTGTACGGGCGGAATTTGCCCGGCGGCAAAGTCGTGGACGGGATGAGTATCGACGGCCGCCCGGTGGAAACTCTCAGCGTCACCGTCACGCCGCCGCCCGCCCGAGGCGAACTCACCGTCCGCGGGAACGTGGCCCCGCCGCAGGCGCTCAATGACGGGTTCGAGTTCCGCCTGCCGGGGTCGAACGGGGTGCCGATTTACCTGACCGACGTGACCGTGTCGCTGGAGAAACCGGCCGACAACGACTCCCCGGAGACGGCCGAGACGCTCGCCGTGCCGGGCGAGGTGGCCGGCCGCGTCGAGAAGCGCGGGGACAAGGACTGGTACTCGTTCGCCGCGAAGAAGGGCGACGTGTACATGGTGGAACTGTTCGCCGACCGCATCGGGTCCGAGATGGACATGTACGTCAGCGTGAAGACGGGCGGCGAGAAAATCACCGACGTCTCCGGCGAGCAGGACGACGACCCGGAAATCCTGCACCCGCAGGCGTTCTTCTCGCGGAGCGGCGACCCGGCGGGGTACCGGTTCACCGCCCCGGCGGACGGCAAGTTCCTCATCCTCGTGGCCAGCCGCGAGGCGAACAACAACTTCGGCCCCCGCTGCGTGTACCGGCTGCGGGTGGCGACGCCGGCCCCGGACTTCCGCGCGGTGGTCATGGCCGACAGCTCCGATCAGCCGACCGCCCCGCTGGCCGGCCGGAACGGGACGACGGCGCTGTCGGTGTTCGTCCACCGCAGCGACGGGTTCACCGGCCCCGTCACGGCTACCGCCGTGGGACTGCCGGCCGGCGTCACCGCCACCCCCGCGCTGATCGGTCCCGGCCAGAAGTGGGGCACCCTCGTGCTGACGACCGCCGACTCCGTGGCCGCGTTCACCGGGCCGATCGCGGTCAGTTGCACCGCCACCATTGGCGGCCAAAAGGTGGCGCGAGACGCCCGCCCGGCGAGCATCACCTGGGCCGTCCAGCCGAACGGGAACATCCCCACCATCGCCCGGCTGGACGAGCAACTCGTCCTCGCGGTGCGGGCGGAACAGGCCCACTTCCGCCTCGCCGTCGATTTACCCACCGCGAAGGTGAAGACGAAGGACGCGGCGAACAAGGATGTCGATGTGAAACTGGAATCGCCGCTGTTCGTGAAGCCCGGCGACAAGATCACGCTGCCGGTGAAGGCGACGTGGCAGGCGGCGGACGCCCGGCCGAACCCGCTGAACCTGCGAGTCGAAGCCACCCAGCCGAACATGCAGACGGCTCCCCTCGGCACGCCGGGGAACAACAACACCCCGTCGCTGGTGCTGGCCAAGGGGAAGGACGACGGCACCCTGACGGTGGACGTGCGGCCGAAGGCCGAGCCGGGGACGTACTCGCTGGTGCTGAAGGGCGACACGGCGGTGCAACTGGTCCGCGACCCGGCGGACAAGAACAAGAAAACGAACGCGGTCGTCGTCGCGTACGCCCAACCGCTGGAAGTGACGGTGCTGCCGCTGGCGCTGGGCCAGTTCACGGTGTCGCCGCCGCCGAACAACCAGCTCAAGGCCGGCACGACGGCGGAACTCGTGGTGAAGGTGGCGCGCGAGGCCGACTTCGCCGGCGAGTACAAGGTGCGACTGGTGCTGCCGAAGGGCACCACGGGCGTGACCGCGAAGGACGTGGTACTTCCGGCCGGCAAGGACGAGGTGACGATCCCGGTGACGGTGGCGAACGACGTGAAGGCCGGCGGGCTGAACGGCGTCACCGTCACGGCGGTGGGCACCGTCCACGGCAAATTCCCGATTACTCATGAGGCGAAGGTGCCGAACCTGCAACTCGTGGCCGCGCCGAAAGAGGCGAAGAAGAAGTAGCAACGAAGGAACTGTACAAAAAAGAGGGAACGCGGATGACGCGGTTCAAAGCCGGGATGAAGAGGATCGGAAAGAAATTCTGGTTGGATCCCGGCTTTGATCCTGCCTTTCATCCGCGTCATCCGCGTTCCCTCTGAATTTCTTCATTCATCTTCCACCGAGACCCACCCGCCATGCGATACCTCCTCCCGCTCGTCCTGCTCGCGGCCCCGCTGTCGGCGCAGGAGAAGAAGCCGCCGGCCGGCCTGACGCCGATCCCCCTCGTGGACCTGAAGCGGACCGAACCGGTCCGCTTCGACAAGGACATTCTCCCCGTGTTCGCCGCCAAGTGTCAGGTGTGCCACGCCGGCAAGCTGACCGAAGGCGACCTCGACCTGAGCACCTACGCCAGCCTCATGAAGGGCGGCAAGCGGGGCGCGGCCCTCATCGCCGGCAAGGCGGACCAGAGCTTCCTGTACCTCAGCTCGTCGCACAACAAGAAGCCGATCATGCCGCCCAAGACCGAAGAGAACCCGCTCACCAGCCAAGAGGTGACGCTACTGAAGCAGTGGATCGACGCCGGGGCGAAGCCGCCGGCGGTGGACGAGAAGATCACCCGCACCGTCACCCTGAACCTGCCGCCGGCGGTGGTGAAGCCGGTGCGGGCGGTGGCCGTGTCGCCGGACAACGCCACCGTCGCCGCCGGGCGGAGCAACCACGTCTATCTGCTCGACGCCAAGACCGGCGAGTTGAAGAAGACGTTCATCGACCCGGACCTGAAGTTGCCCAGCGGGAAGGCGGCGGGCACGGCGCACATCTCGCTCGTCGAGGCGATGGCGTACAGCCCGGACGGGAAGACGCTGGCCACCGGCAGCTTCCGCGAAGTGACGTTGTGGGACGCCGCGACCGGCGCGGTGAAGGCCCGCCTCGGCGGGTTCGCCGACCGCGTCGTCGCCATCGCCTACAGCCCGGACGGCAAGCTGTTCGCCACCGGCGGCGGTGCCCCCACCGAAGACGGCGAGGTCAAGATCTTCGACGCCGCCGGCAAGCAAGTCGCGGACATCCGCAACGCCCACTCGGACCAGGTGTTCGGCGTCTGCTTCAGCCCGGACGGCAAACTGCTGGCCACCGCCGCCTCGGACAAGTTCGTCAAGGTGTTCGAGGTGCCCGGCGGCAAGTTCGTGAAATCCTTCGAGGGGCACACCCAGCACGTCATGGACGTCGGTTGGACGAACGACGGCCAAAAACTGGCCAGCGCCGGGGCCGACAGCGTCGTCAAAATCTGGGACTACGAGAAAGGCGAGAAGCTCCGCGACATCAACGCCCAGAAGAACCAGGTGACGCGACTGGTGTTCGTGCCGAAGACCGCCACGTTCCTCACCTGCGGGGGCGACGGCGACGCCAAGTTGTGGAACGCCGACAACGGCGGCTCGCAGCGGAACTACCCCGGCGCGAAGGACTTCCTGTACGCGCTGGCGTGCAGCCCGGACGGGCAGGTGATCGCCACCGGCGGCGAGGAGGGGATCATCCGCATCTACGACGGCAAGAGCGGGAAGCTGGTGACGGCGGTGGACTCGCCCGGCGCGCCGACGGCCGAACCGAAGAAGAAGTGAGGCAGTTCCCGCGTCGCCGAACGACGCTTCGGCTGGGGGCAGGCACCATCGACACCGGACTGCACGAAGTCGCCTCCGGCATCCGCCGGGTCGAACGCTTCGCCGACCGGGGCTGTTCGTGCGGCGGTGACGGTGCGGATTTCCGCACAACCCGCCTTGCCCTCCTTCGCCCGCGCGACATAATACCAGCCTGAAAATCGGGGAAACCCCACCCGCGCGACCCACCCCCTTTCGGGCCGGGTCGTGCGTCGTTTCCCCCCTCAAACTTGCTGCCCACAGCAACCACCCTGGCAACCGGCGAGGGTATCGCGGACACCCCGCGAGAGAGCCGCCGGACGCCCGAGGCCACCGCCGTGTCCGAACTCGTCGCCATCGCCGTCCAGCCCCGCACCGGCACCGGCACTCGTGCCGCCAAAAAGCTTCGCGCCCAAGGCCTCATCCCCGGCGTCGTGTACGGGCACAAGGAGGCCGTCGTCAACATCGCCGTGTCGGCCAAGGAACTCGACCAAGCTATCCGCGTCAAGCACGCCCGGACCCTGGAAATCGCCCTCGACGGCAAGACGGAAACCGTCCTCATCCGCGAGTTGCAGTGGGACCACCTGGGCAAGGAGATGGTCCACATCGACCTGTTCCGCGTCAGCAAGGACGAGAAGGTGCGGGTGACGGTGCCGGTCAAATTGGCCGGCGTGCCGAAGACCAGCGGCGGGGCCGTGCTGGACCAGCCGATGCACAGCCTGCACATCGAGTGCCTGGCCACCGCCATTCCGGACGCCATCAAGGTGGACATCTCGGCGCTCACCCTCGACGCGCCGATCCACGTCAGCGACCTCAACTTGCCGATCGGCGTGACGGTACTGGAAGCCGCGGACATGACGGTCGTCCACCTGAAGGTGCCGGGGGCCGAGCCGGAGCCGGTCGAGGCCGCGACCGACGAGCCGGAAGTGCTGACCGCCAAGAAGCCCAAGGACGGGGAAGAGGAGTAACGCTGAGAGCTTTGAGCCGAGAGCTGTCAGCCACCGGGCCGCCCGGTTCGTGTTCCAGAGATCCGGAGAGCGTTCTCGGCTCAAAGCTCTCAGCTCACTGCTCACGGCTTGCCCATGAAAGTCGTCTTCGGCCTCGGCAACCCCGGCCGCCAGTACGCCGGCACCCGGCACAACGTCGGGTTCGACGTGGTCGATTACCTGGCCGCCGCCCCGTCCGTCGGCGGCGCGAGGTCGGCGTTCCAGGCCGAGGTGTTCGAGACCGCCGAGGGCGGCGAGAAGGTGTTGCTCGTCAAGCCGCTGACGTACATGAACCTCAGCGGCCGGGCGGTGCGGGCGGTCCTCGACTTCTACAAACTGACCGCCGCCGACGTGCTGGTGGTCTGCGACGACTACAACCTGCCGCTGGGCAAACTGCGGGTGCGGGCCAAGGGCAGCCACGGCGGGCAGAACGGGCTGCGGGACATCCAGCAGCAACTGGGGTCCGACGAGTACGCCCGCCTGCGAATGGGGGTCGGCCAACCCGGCCCCGGCGAGGCGGTGGACTTCGTCCTCAGCCGGTTCAAGCCGGCCGAACGGGCCACCGTCGATACCGCCGTCGCCCAGGCCGCCGCCGCCGCGCTGGTGTGGGTCCGCCAGGGCCTGCCGGCGTGCATGAACTTCGCCAACGGCCCGGACGAGCCGGCCAAGGCGGCGAAGAAGAAGTCGGACGAGCGGAAGTTGAACGGCGAGCGGAAACCGAAACCGGACGACCAGGTGCCGCCGCCGTCGGCGATGCCGTCCTGACTACCGACTCCTGAACCCCAGGTTCCCCTGCCCCGGTCGGGCGGGGGTCGCGGCGGACACCCTCCCCGCGAGCCGCAACCACCCACCCGCTCGCGCGGGTGTCACCACCGAGGACGACGATGCCGATTCAGCTTTACGAGACTCTGTTCCTGCTCGACTCCGGCAAACTGGCGTCCGACGGCGACGCCATCCGCAACAGCCTGCACACCGCCCTCACGAAGTACGACAGCGAAATCCTTGTCAGCCGCGACTGGGACGACCGCAAACTGGCGTACCCGATCCGCGTGGCCAGCGTCACCCACAAGAAGGGCGCGTACTACACCATCTATTACAACATGGAGAGTACGAAGCAGCAGGAGTTGGAGGCCGACCTCCGCATCGGCATGACCGACTTCCTGATCCGGCACATGACATCGGCCGTGGACCCGAAGTACGCCGAGGTGATGCTCGACATCGCCCGCAACGACCAGTCCAAGGGGTTCTGCCTGAAAGGGATGCAGGAAGAGGCGGCCCCGACGGAACTGTCCGGCATTAACGATCCGGGCGGCGGCGGCGGCTACGAAGGCGGGTTCGCCGCCGGCTTCGAGGGCGGTGGCGACCGGGGCGACCGCGACCGGGGCGACCGTCCCCCGCCCCGCAGCGGCCCCCGCCCCCCGCGCCGCGAGGACGCCAAGCCGGAGTGACGACAGGCTAGTTCGGGCCACGGGTGGTCGGAGCGGACCCGCGGCCCTTGCGGGCCGAGTTCGCCAAGAAGTAACGACTTGACCCACGACCGACATTGCCGAACACCCTTCGGGTGTGGTCTGCTAAGTGCGGAGCGGGTGACGCCGACACGATTCTCGACCTCACCACCACCCTTTGCCCGTCCCCGCTCCGGAGGTGCGCCATGGCGAGTCTGAACAAGGTGATGATGATCGGCCGACTGACCCGGTCGCCGGAGGAGCCGCGGGTGCTGCCCAACAGCGGCAGCACGGTCGTCAAGTTCCGGTTGGCCGTCGGCCGCAGCAAGAAGAACCCGCAAACCGGCCAGTGGGAGAACGACCCGAACCCGCTGTACATCGACTGTGAGGTGTTCAGCCGACCGGACGCCAAGCGGAACTTGGCCGACCTGGTGACGCGGTACGTCAAGCAGGGCGACCAACTGTATCTGGAAGGTCGCCTCCAACTGGACGAGTGGGACGACAAGAACGGCGGCGGCAAGCGGTCGAAGCACAAGATCGTCGTCGATTCCATCGAGCTGCTCGGCGGCAAGAGCGACGGCGGCGGGATGGGCGGCGGCCAAGACGACGACACGGGCGGCGGTGCCCCGGCCCGCGGCCGCCCGCAACAACAACGCGGCGGCGGATACTCCCCGCCCGACGAGGACCAGGGCGGCGGCCCCGACCCGGACATCCCGTTCTGACCGAAAGGCGAGCCGCGACCGCGAGGGAGCGGCTTCGTGTTAGCCCGACGCGCGAGAGGGGCCAACCCGCCTCTGGCGGAGAACCGACGAAAGCCAACGCCCCTCGCTCGCGCGTCGGGCTAACACGAACAGACAACACCCCCGGCGGGAACTCCCGCTTCGACTTTTAACCCCGAGTGACTCCGATGGCCAAGTCCGCCACCAAATCCAAAACCGCCAAGCCGAAGGCGGAGACCGGGCGGAAGTTGCCCGCGCCGAAGGTCCGCAAGCGGCAGCAGGTGAAGAAGGACAAGCACGGCAACACCGTCATCGTGCTGGTCGAGGACATCGCCCACGTCGGCAAAGTGGGCGACCAGGTGGCGGTGCGGCCCGGCTACGCCCGTAACTACCTGATCCCCAACGGCATGGCCGTCATCCCGACGCCGCACGACCTGAAACTGCTGGAGAAGCACCAGATCAAGGTGACGAAGGCCAAGGAGGCCAAGGTCGCCGACCTGAAGGTTCTCGCCGAGCAACTGTCCCGCCTCACCTCGCTCACCATCGAGGCGCAGGCGAACGAGGAGAACCACCTGTACGGCAGCATCGGGCCGGTGGAAATCTCCAAGACCCTCAAGGGCAAGAACCTGCCGGTCGAGCCGGACATGGTGAAGATGGAGCAGCACATCAAGGAAGCGAACACCGTCACCGAGATCATGCTGCACCTCGGCTACGGCATCGAGGGGAAGATCAACGTGCTGGTCGTCGGCGTCCAGGCCGCCCCGGCGAAGAAGTGACCCCCGCGGCGAGCCGACTCACCGAGCAACCCCCGCGTTCGCGGGGGTTGCGTGCGTTCCGGCCACCGCCCTCACGCGGGTCTCACTCGCCGCCGAGGTCGAGGCTCGGAACGGTGTCGGCAACGCGATTCGTCCAGTCGGACAGTGGGGTGTGGCGGGGCGTGGGCGTCGGCCGTGACGGAGAGTGTCGCGAACTCCAAGGCCTGCCCCAACAGCCGCCGGGGGCGGGGAAGAGGCTCCGATTTCTCGGCCTCATCCCCGCCCCCGGCGGTGACTCTTGCATCCGTCTTTCTCTCGGCTCGGTCGTTAGCGGTCCATCACCGTCACTTTAGTCCGCTCGCCGTCGGTCACGCTCACCTTGGAGTGGTACACGGCCTTGCCGTCGCCGTGGCCGACGTACAGGTGCCAGTCGCCGGCGGGGAGGTTCATGTCGAACCCGCCGAACCCGTCGGCCGTGGCGTACTCGCGGGTGTCCAGGTGCTTCGCGTTCACGAACACCAGTTTCGCGTTGGAGATGGGGGTCGTCTTGTCGTTCTCGACCACTTCGCCAGTCAGCGTGCCGCCGGTCGTCCGCTTCAGCGAGGTGCTCATCGCGTTCCGCGGCGGGGCCGGGCGATACCCGGACGGGGCCGGCTGCCGCGGGGCCGACGTCCCTTCCATCCGGTTCGGCACGCCGGCCGGCGGGATGGTGCCGGGGGCGGACGACGGGTCGCGGTACTGGTCCACTTGCGGGCCGACCGACTGCAGCGGGGTGGTGCTTCGTTGGACCGGCCCGTAGTGGGTGGTGGTGTACTTCGGCCGCACCTCGGTGACGATCCGCTCCATCTGCACCGGCACCATCCGCACCCGCTCGACGGCCTTCATCACCGTCTCGCACTGCTCGCGGCGGACGTAGCTGGTGCGGCACGGCACCTGCACCTGCTGGCACCGCCCGCACTCGTCGAGGGAGTAGCTGGTGCGGTAGCTCGTCACGGGTTCATAGTAGTAGCTTCGGACCTTGACCGGCACGTCCTCAGTGTACGTCACCGGTTTCATGACCGTCACCGGCACGGAGTAGCTGGTCCGCTCGTACTCGACTTGGGTGTCGGCGCGAAGCGCGGGGGCGGCCGGCCGCTGGGCGACGCGGGGGCGGGAGTCCCAGCAGCAAGTCAGGAACACGTTGTTCCAGCCGGCGAAGGACGGCGTGGCGGTGGCGGCGAGGCCGAGGACGGCCAACAGGGCGGTTCGGGGGTGCATCATGAGGTTTCTCCGGTGCGGGGTCGATCTCCCGGCGCGAAGGCTGGTAAATTTTACACTAATACGGTCGAACGGCGGAGACAAACCGGATCGGCGGGAGTGGTATCCGGACAAGCAGTCGCAGGTGGTGCAATCGCTATATTCTGCACGATTCGCGCCGATTCACCATTTTACCTTCCGACTCCGTTACCAAACGCGGCCGACCATCGCTCTTGCATCCTACGTCAGTCGAACTCGATAGAATCACGAAAAATCCCGTGGAAACGACGAAATGACCGACACCGTCCGCGCCCCGCTTCGCCAGATTGCCCACGGTCGCAGTGGGGACAAGGGCAACCACTCGAATGTCGCCGTGATCGCCTATACCGAAGCCGGTTTCGCCTGGCTGAAAGCGCACCTGACCGCGGAAGTCGTGGCCGCGTACTTCGCCCCGCTTTCCCCGTCGCGGGTGGAGCGGTTCGAGGCCGCGAACGTCCTCGGCTTCAACTTCATGCTCTACGACGCCCTCGCCGGCGGCGCGAGCCGGAGTTTGCGGAGCGACACCCAGGGGAAAAGTTACGCCCTGGCCCTACTGGAAATGGAGGTGGAGTTGCCCGCGGACCACGCGGCGATGCTACGGGCCACAAGTTAGTGCGTGAACCCGTCGGCGGGCATCTCGGCGAGCTGGCGGTCGGCCACGCGGAGGTTGTACACGGTCTCCCACTCGCCGGTGTCGATCACCGCCTCGACGGCCACGGTGGTGCGGTCGGCGCACAAGAGCCGGTCGCCCACGCGGAGTTCGTTGGCCGTTGTCCACCCCTTGCCGGTCACGAAGAACGGGTGCTCGTGGGTGGTGCGGATGTCCCGCCCGTCCAGCCTCAGCGTCAGCACACCGGCGAACCGGACGAACACCACTTTCGCCACCACCAATCCGTCCGGGTCGTGCTCGTCCCGGCTGGACACCCGCTCGCCCGCCGATGAATCGACCCGTCACCGCTTGAGGAAGTCCGCCAGCGCGTCGGCCATCGGGCGGGGGACGGTGTATTGCGGGTAGTGACCGCACGGGGCGAACTCCACCCGTCGCACGTCGGGCAGCAGTTGCTCCAACTCGGCTTCCATCGCGCGGGGCACCAGCGCGTCGCGGTCGCCGCCGATCATCAGCACCGGCTGGCGGATGCCGGGCAACATCGGCCGCAGGTCGATCTTGTCGATGATGAGCGTCCGCAGGGCCGCCGCACGGCAGGGCGTCTCCCCGCTGCACGCGATCAGGTAGCGGAACACCTCGTCCGGGCAGCCGACGAACTGCTGCTTTTCCAGCCGTTCCATCACTTTCGCGCGGATTGGCAAGTCCTTCATCCGCCCGCCCCAGTACCGGGCGAGCCGGGCCAGCCCGCGCTCGACGCGGTTCAGCGGCCGGCGCGGGAACCCGCCCTGAAGCACGACGCGGGGGAACCGATCCGGATATCGGGCGACCGCCGATTGAGTGATGGTGGAGCCGAACGACGAGCCCTGCACGAACGCGGTGCCGAGGTTCAGGTGATCGAGTAGGGCGACAAGATCATCGCCGTAGTGGTGGTGGCGGTACATGCCGAGGACCGCGTCGTCGTCGAGGCCGTTGGGCAGTTCGTAACCGACGCAGCGGAACCCGTGGTCCACCATCGCGGCCTTCTGCATGGCGAACGAGCGGGTGGTGTCGGCCATGCCGTG
>JBBRUO010000014.1:0-23335 GCA_038247725.1 Gemmatales bacterium | reverse complement strand
GTAGCTGTTGATCTCCCACGCGGCGTTGTTGCAGGTCTTGCCGTGGTTGAAACTGGGCGGGGGCATTTCGATCACGACTCCTTTCACGAGTTGGGTGATGCGGCCGTCGTCGGGCAGGGCGGCGAACTGCTCGGCCGTGAGCAGCGCGGGCGGGGAGGGCAGCGTGGCGGTCGCCATTCTCGGCCTCCGAAAGTGTTCATTCTGATTGTACGGCCGGGCAACATGTGAGTTCCTCCCTGACCGAGGCGGGAACTGATTTTGGCGACATCTGCCTCGTCACCCCGCTTTCCGCACCCCGACGTCGCCGGCGTGATCGGCGACGAAGCCGGTGAGGTCGGCCCAGGCGTCGGGCGGGCAGGGGTGCTTGGCGGCCAACTTGTGCAACTCGGCCACCAGTTCTTCGGCGTTTCGGTACGGCTCGACCCCGGAGACGGTGTCGCCCATCGCGTTCGGCGGGTCCGCTTCCAGCCGCCGCAGCACGGCCACCAGCGGTTCCGGCAACCCTTTCGGGCCGCGGCCGGGCTTCTTCTTGCCGCCGGCGGTGAGGGCCGACCACCCGAAGGCCACCTGCCCGAGCGCCCGCAGGTCCGTTTCCGGTCGCGGGTCGAAGCTGGCGGCGAACCCGTTGGCCAGCCACGGCGGGTCGCCGAAGCCGGTCATCTTCAGCGTGCCGTCGGCGGCGAGGACGAACGCCTCGGAGGTGATGCGGCCGTGGACGAGTCCCGCCTGATGCGCGGCGTCGAGGCCTTCGGCGGCGGCCGTCAGTAGCCGCAGCCAGACGCCCGGCACCGCCACCGCCGGCGGCCACTCGGAGCCGGGCAACCCGGTGACGTACTCTTGGACCACCGCCGGCCGGCCGTTCACGTCCAGCACTTCGAGCGTCGTCACCAGGTTCGGGTTCGGGGCGGCGAGGGCGGCGGCGAACCGCATCCGGTACTCGTCCGGGTGGGTGGCGTCGTGCATCTCGGCGTCGCCGAGGACGCGGAGGGCGCACAACCCGCCGCCGCCGCGGGTCGGGTCGGACACGCGGTAGACGGCCTCACGGGGCGTCACCCGCAGCCGGTCCACGACGCGGAACCGGCCGAGCATGAGGGCGTCGAGGTTGCCGGCTTCGATCAAGGCGAGTTGGTACAGCGTGATGGCCCCGCTGGCGAGCAACACCTGACGGAGCGTCCGCCGCTGCCGTTGGGCCTCACCCCACAACTGGTTCATCGTCTCGGCGTCCACCAACTCCAGCGACTGCAGCAGTTCGCCCAGGTGCTTGTCGCCGGGGTCGAGGTCGGCGGCCATCGGCAGCACGTCGGGGGAATCCGCCGCGGCGGTCGCCGGGAGCGGCGGCGCGGGGTGGCCCCGCTCGGCGAGGTCGCGGAGTTTCTTGCGGTACCACTCCCGCATGTCGGCGAGGTGCCGCTCGACCTGCACCCGGCGTTCGCTCACGTCGTCCTGGTCGAGCCGCAGTTGCTCCATCCGACGGGCCAGTTCGAGGGCGGTTTCGTCCGACTTCCGCGACGCCTGTTCGAGTTCCGCCTGCTTCTGATCGATGCGGTGTTCGCTCTGGGCCATGAGCGTTTTCAGCTCGCCGACGCGCGACTGCCAGTCGAGCAACTGTTGGCGGAACTCGGCGACGGCGAGGCGGTGTTCGCCCCGCGCCGCATCCAGCCGGTGCTCGCGGTCGCGGAGGCGTTCGCCTTCGGCGCGGAGGTCGGTTCGCAGCGCGTCGAGGGTGTCGCGGCTCTGGGTGGCGTAGGCGTGCAGTTCCGCCAACTGCCCGCGGACCAACTCCCGCGCGGCGGTGAGACGGTCGAGGGCGGCGGCGGCGCGGTCTTCCAGATCCGGGGCCTGTTGGCGGAGGGCGTCGGCCTCGGTCGCGGCGCGGCGGCGGGCGGCGTCCAGTTCCTCCCGCGCCAGTCGGGTCTGCTCGGCGAGCGCGGCTTGCTCGGCGGCCCACTGCTGGCGGGAGTCGGCCAAGGACTTGCGGCCGTCGGCCACGCTCTTGCCGGTGTCGCGGAGGCGGGCCACCTGCCGCTCGAGCGCCGCCTCGCGCTCCACCAGCGCGGCCGTCTGCCGGGCGAGATCGGTGTCGCGGTCGGCGGCCCGCTGGTCGTCCGCCGCGACCCGCTGATCCGCCTCCTGAATTCGCTGCGCCAGTTCCGCCCGCTGGCGGTCGAGGGCGAGGCGGTCGTCGGACAGGCGGACGGCGAGGTCGTCCAACTGCCGGCCCCGCGCGGCCAGTTCCTCGGCCCGCTTCCGCAACTGCTCCTGGAACGTCGCCCGCGCGGAATCGGAGTCGGTCAGCGTCGATTCCCGCTCGCGGACGGCGGTGCGATCCGCCTCCAGCCGGGCCTGAAGGTCCCCCACCTGAGCCAGTTTCACCTTCAACGTGGCGGTTTGCTCGGCGAGGTCGGTGGAGCGGGCGTCGAGGGATTGTTCCCGCTGCCGCAGGGCCTCGGCGTCGGCGTGCAGGGCTTCTTGATGTTGACGAAGGTCGAGGACGGCGGTCTCCACGGCTCGCGCCCGCTCGTCGAGTTCCGATTGGGCGTCGGCGGTGACGGCGGCGGTGGTGTCCGACAGCCGTTCGTCGAGGTGCCGCTGCGCGGCGTCGAGGCGGCCGCGGTCGGCGGTCAGGCGGGCGGCCTCGCGATGGAGGTCTTCTTGCTGGCGGTCCAGCCGCACCCGCAGCACCGCCAGCGCGGCCTGCTGGGCCTCCACTTGCGCGGCGCGGTCGGTGAGTTGGGCCGCGCGGCCATTGAGGTCCGCCTTCACGCGGTCGAGCCGTTCCGACTCCCCGGCCACCCGCTGTTGCTCGGTCTCGGCCAGCCGCAGGTGTTCCTCCAACTCGCCGGCGTCGCGGGCCAGTTGCTCCGTCCGCTGGTCGATCTCGACCGCCCGGCGGTCGAGTTCGAGTTGCCGGTCTTCGACAGCCGCCTGCCAGCGTTCCACCCGCACCAGATCGGCGGCGTGCGTCTCCCGCTCGGCGGCCAGCGCGGCGCGGTCGGCGGCGGTGAGGTCTTCCTGGCGGGTCCATTCCGCTTCGCGGGCGGCGAATAGACGCTCTCGCTCGTCCCGCTGTTCGTCGAGCAGTTGCCGCTCGGCGTCCACCGCCTGCCGCTCGACGGCGAGGTCGTCTCGGACGCGGTTCAGCGCCTGCTGCTGGACATCCAGGTCGCGAAACCCGGCGGTGACGGCGGCCCGCTGAGTGTGCAGTTCGGCCAGCCGCGGCTCGTACCGCGACAGCTCGGTCTCGAAGGTGGTGCGGCGGTCGTGCGCCTCGGCTTCCATCTGCCGCAACCGCCCCTCGTGCCGGATTTCCAGCTCGATCTTGCGGCGGCGGAGGTCCGAGTCCAGTTCCTCGGCGCGGCGGGCGACCTCGGCGGCGACGTACTCTTGAAGGTGGCCGGCCTCGTCGTCCAGTTCCCGCCGGCGGCGGTCGAGGTCGGCTTCGGCGGCGCAGTGCCGGGCCTGCTCGGCGTCGGTGGCCCCGCGCACCGACTCCGACAGCCGGGCCAGCTCCCCGCGGCGGTCCTCGTACTGGCGGAACAGTGTCGTCCGGATGTCGGTGAGTTCCTGGCGGACGCGGACCATCTCCGCTTCCCGCTCGGCGATCTCGGCCTCGCGGCGGGCGAGTTGCTTGTCGCGGTCGCCGGCTCCCGTCCCGGCCCCGCGAATCGTCTGTGACACCCGCTCGAGTTCGCCTTCCAACTCCTGCCGGCGGCGATACCACGCGACCCGATCCGCTTCCAGTTCTCGCGACTGCTCCTCGAGTTGAGCTTGCCACGCCTGCAACTCGGCCCGCTCGCGGCTGGTGTCGGTGGGCACCGGCGTCGGCGCGACGACTTCCGATTCGGTGGGGTGGAACGTCGGCCGGAGGTGCCCGTTGCCGTGCAGGTTCACCACGAGGTCGGCCGACCCGACGCTGACGCGATCCCCGGCGGCCACCTCCACCGGCGACGCGCCGGACAGCGGCGCGCCGTTGAGCAGGATGGGGAAGGCCGGGGCGAGGCGGCGGAGCTTCAGGCCGGTGGCGGTGCGGGTGAAGTGGCAGATGACCGGCGGCAGGTTGGCCCCGACCAGCCGAAGTTCGCACCCGTCGGCCCCGCCGATGAGGAACTCGGCTCCGGCCATCTCGTGGTTGGCGGCGCGGCCGGAGCCGACGCGCACGTCGAACCGCACCGCCGGCAAATCCGGGTCGGCGTGGGTGGGGGCGACGGGGGGCAAGGGGGCCATCATGGCCGGGTCACCGGGGGCGCGTCCGTGCGGCAGAGTGGCTCGGAGGGAATTGGAGCGGATTCGCCGGCCGGAAACAAGCCCGACCGGAATCGGGGGTGCGGCAGCAGGCGTAGGCAAACCCGGCCCGCCGGGGTCGTGAGCGTGTTGCCGCGGCTTGGAACCTACTGCGGTTCGGTTTAATGGGGGGCCGGCACGAGCCACTCGCGGCGGGCCAGCGGAATCCAGTCGTGCAGCCCCTCCGTCAACTCCGGGTGCGGGCTGAAGCAGAACACGCGACCGCTTCCGTACTCGCTCCCGCCGGGTTGCACCAACACGTGCACCCCAGCCAACTTGCCGTCGCGGATCTCATCGGCCGTGATCCGGCGGACATCAATCGGTCGGCCTTCGGCCAACTTCATGGCGGCGATCAACTTCTCGGCACTCGAGCGGACGCCGGCTCCTTGGAAGACCGCGACCGTTACCGGCGCGTCCGCCCCGAAGGCCGCGAACGGGGTAACGAACAGAAGTGTGAAGACTTGCAACCGCATCGGGGTCGCCTCGTGATTTCGCTCAAAGACGGATTCCGCTGAGCCGCCACGGCGGACGGCGCGGCTCAGGCAGTGCGTACCGGCCTGTGATCGTCGCAGTGGTCGCCGTGTGGGTGGTGCAGGTAGTCGGTGTGATACCCGTGCGGGACGGCCTCGTGACCGCACCCGTCGCCGTGAGCGTGGGCGTCGGGGTGGGTCGCCATGTCAGTCACCTTCGTTTGGGGTGGTGGATTTCGGGAACCGATGTGAAAATTGGCCGGATCGGGGAGCGGATGTGGCGGGACATCAAACGAAAAAACCGACGGAACCACTTGAAATCGTGGGATCCCGTCGATTGCTGCTCGCTCCTGGCGAGTCTTCTCAGGATGTTGCAATGGAGGCGGCGGGAATCCGCGTCGCGGAAAGTCAAAATGCGGATAAGTGCTTGGTTTTCAAGCGATTTCACCGTTCAATCCTTTCCCTCTCCGACGCGAAAACTCCCGGAATTGCATGTGGATTGCATGTGCCGCGTTCTCGCAGGATTCGGGTTTCCAGTCGTTGGTTCCTGAGAGGGTTCGGGCACCCTATCGCCCTGATAGACGGGATCCTCTTTATGCGCCGATTCACTCACCCGAAACCGCGAATTCACTGACCCGATTCACTGACCCGAACCGTCGCGGGAGTGCTACTGATGCATCCCGACGCCGACGACCGTACAGCGCGGTCGTCGGCTGATCCCCACCGCCCCTGGTTCGACACCTTTCTTCGGTTAGCCCCACCAAAGGCTAGTAAGAGTTGATCCCCGCACTTCGCGGTCGGGCGACACCGAAGGGGCGGCGGTGCCAGAACCACGATCTTCATCCGACGAGCCAGCAGAAGACAGGGAGCCGTGGCAGATCGCGTGGCTCTTGGCTGCCCGGCACCCTCACATCGTCTACTGGCTGCTGGTCGGGATCACCTTCGCGGTCGAAATGGTCTGTCTGGCGGGGTTCGCGGAGGTCGGGTCGTCGTTCGCAGCGGTCCTCGCACTCCCGCTCGCCTTCCTCCCGCCGGTCTTCTTCGGGCTGGCAATTGATGGGACGAAACGGATCATGGAGCTTCGCCGTCTGATCGTCGGCAAGTGGCGAGCGGAGCGCGCGAACGGGGTTTGGCAGATTCAATTCACCAGAGACGGGAAACTGCTCCTCAACGACGCACTGACCGCCGAGTACATATTGTTTGCCAACCTCGACCTCGCCATCTCGTCCGAGCAGGTCCGAGCCGTGCTGGAAGAGCGGGTCGTTATCCTCGAAGAGGACGAGATGGTCGTCGCGGTCAAGGGGTCGGTCTGTCGATTCTCTCGCACGTCGTAAGCAGACCACCCCCTGGCGTCGAGTTCAGCCCGACAACCTCTGAAGACCCCGGCACTTCCCGCCGGGGTCGCATCATTTCCGACCCCGAACCTCACCAAAGGCTAGTAGTCAGCCCCACGCGGTTCCGGCACGATCCGAATCGGATCGCCCTGCCTGGGGAAACAGGAGACGGACAGAAGTGAACCGAACGACCGGCATCCCGACCGAATACTTCTACCCCCTGTGGAACGCGGACGCGCTCGCGGGACTGGCGAAGATCGACACGGCGAGCGTCGATGCCGTCATCACCGACCCGCCGTACCCCGGCGTCAAGCGGGAGTACGGGTACTGGACGGTCAGCGAGTGGCGGGACTTGATGCGCGATGTCGTCAGGGAGGTCCGCCGGGTGTTGACCCCCACGGGCAGCGCGGTCTTCGTCCTCCAGCCCGCCGCCCCACGCGGCGGGACGACCGACCCGTGGCTGTGGCAATGGCTCGCGGAAACCGCCGCCGAGTGGAATCTCATTCAGGTCGGGTACGCCTGGAACAAGACCACCCTGCCGTCCGGTGCCGCGACCACGAAGGGGTTGTTGCGGAACAGCGTCAAATACTGCTGCCGGTTCGGGGCGGGAGACTGCCACCGCGACCAAGCCGCCATCCTGAACCCTGTTTCGGACACGATGAGCCGCGACCGCCGCGAAACCAAATCCAGCAGGAGCGGGCACACCGTGGATCGGGGGCGGATGCGGGCGACGGCGATCCGGCGGGGCGGGACCACCCCGTTCAACTTGATCGAGTACGCCAGCACCAGCAGTGCCGGGGACGTGGGCAACCCGCACCCGGCGAAGACGCAGTACGTCATCGCGGACCAGTGGGTGCGGTACATCAGCCAGCCTGGGGACACGATCCTCGACCCGTTCTGCGGGTCGGGGACGATGGGTGTGGCGGCACTGAAACACGAAAGACACTTCCTGGGGATCGAGAAGGAAGCCGAATACGTCGCCAATGCGAACGACCGACTCGCGGACACCCAACCGGGGAAATGACGAACGTGCCATCCCATGGTGTCGCTTCGGAAGAAAAGGGGGCGACTGGCAGCGCGCTGGCATGACAACTGACATTGCACACACAACGACCGGAATGGACAATGACACGAATTTGGATCGCTGTTTGAGCGACTCCGCCAGTGCGTTCCGGGAGTGTCCTATGGAGGTTTCCGAGCGATTCTCCGCGCTGCTCAACAACCTCACCCTCACCGAGTCGCAAAAGGACGACGGGATCACGAAGCACAAGAGGGTGCGAAATTGCCTGAATCAGGCGTACTACAGCCTGAACAGCGACATCCGGAACAGCACGCTCGTCGGGTCGTGGGGGAAGCACACCCGCATCCGTCCGCCCCGCGACATTGACGTGCTGTTCGTGCTGCCGGATAGCGTCTACCACCGCTTCCAGAGGCGCACCGGCAACCGGCAGAGCGCGCTGCTGCAAGAGGTCAAGGGTGTCCTCGCGGCGAAGTACACCAGCACTGCGATCCGGGGCGACGGACCCGTGGTGGTAATCCCGTTCTCGACCTACGCCGTCGAACTCGTCCCCGGCTTCAAGCTCACCAACGGACAATACTGGATTCCGATCACGTCCGGTGGCGGGAGCTACAAGACGTTCGACCCCGACGCCGAGATCAACAAGGTGCAGGACTCGAACACCGATACGGGTGGCAACACCCGCGACCTGATCCGTATGGCGAAGTGCTGGCAGGCGGTCTGTGCGGTGCCGGTGAAGTCGTTCTGGCTCGAACTCTGGGCTATCGACTTCCTCGCAGGCTGGGCATACAAGGGCAAGAGCAACGTGTACTACGACTGGATGGCGCGGGACTTCTTCGCCTTCCTGAAGGGCAAGGCGAACACCTACCTGTACTCCCCCGGCACCTACGACACGATGGCGGTCGGAGATGCCTGGAAAAGCAAGGTCGAGTCCGCCTACAGCCGTGCGCTGAAGGCGGTCCAGCACGAAGCCGACAAGTTGCCGTATTCGGCGGGTGGCGAGTGGCTGAAGATCTTCGGGACGGACATTCCGACCGGGTGAACCACATGGCAGTCGGAAAACTGAAGCCGTTGATTGTCGAGTGCAAGCGGCAGTACGACAACTGCCTCTACACTTCGACCTCGCTATTCGAGTACGTTAAGTTCCTGCGCTGCATCAGGATCACAACGGTGGTCCTGCCGCTGGTCCTCGGCTCGCCCGCGGGCTGGAGCGTCCTCAACGCTTATGAGGACAAGGGAATCCGGCTGTTCACCGCCGCCTGCGCCTTCATCGCCGGGCTTGTGCCGTCCATCATGTCCGCGCTGAAGTTCGATGAGAGCCTGGATCGGTGCAGGACGCTGGCGAACGAGTTCGCCAACCTGAAGGACCGTTTCCGGCAGGCAGCCGAGATCACCGCCCACAAGGGTGTTGCCGAGTTGGAGAAGGAGTTCAGCCAGTTGCGGGAGCAGATGGAGGCACTCCGCAAGAACGGCGTGGCGATCCCCAACCGCTTCTTCCGCCGTGCGCAGAAGAAGGTCAACGCCGGGGATTACAGCTTCGATGTCGATGCCGAAGCCATCGAGAAGGCGGAAGCGGCGAAGTAGGTGGCATTCAGCCTCATCGCCGGAGATTGATCCAAATGCGCGTCGGCACATGGAACGTGGCATACGGCGTCGGGGGGCGGAATCCCGACCGCCGCGCCATCCTGTTGGCGCACGACGCGGACGTATGGGTACTCACCGAAACCAGTTCTGCGCTCGATCTGTCGGGCACTTTTGTTCCCGTCAGTTCCGATCCACGAAAACTGCCAGACAAGGGAGCCAGATGGGTCACGATTTGGTCCCGGTTCCCGCTGCTGCGCTCCCTACCCGTCCCCGACCCGCGACGCATGGTTGCCGCCGTGTTCGACTCGCCAGCGGGACCGCTCGCCGTCGCCGGGGTGGTGCTGCCCTGGCACACCGACGTGGGGGACACCCCGGTCGATCCCCCGCCCCGCAATTGGCAGGAACATCAGTGGGTGGTCCGCGATGAAATGCCCCGATTGCTGCTTGGTCTGAGGACCGACGCCCCCGACGCCCGCCGGGTGGTCGCGGGCGACTTCAACACCGACTTGGCTGCCCCGCACTCCTACGGCTTGGTGTCGGTGCGGGCTGAACTGGCTCGCCTCTTGGCGGAGGAATCCCTCCTTTGCCACACCGCCAACGTACTCTACCCGCCGCCGTCACCCGCGCGGACGCTCATCGACCACATTTGCACCACCTGGGGACCGGCACAAACGGTGGAGACGTGGACGGGGGAAGATGGCGGGCACCCGCGCCTCAGCGACCATCCGGGGGTTGTCGTCACCCTCCCGGACAGAAGCGGGGGTGCGTGATTGGTTTCGTACCGTTGCGAGCGCCTATCCGGTGGCACAAATGCCTGGCTCGGTGCCGCTACCCTGTTCGGAAGGGTCGGTTCTGAACCCGAATTCTCCAATCATAGCAAGCCACCATGCCCGTGATACTGGTCCACCACACCCCGGAGAGCAGCGGCGGCGGCGTCTCGCCCTTCGACACGGCGATCATGGAGATCGCCACGGGGCGGGATGTCCGCATCGCCTGCCCTTTCTTGGGCGTGAAGTATTTGCAGCGGGTGATCGACCGCGCCTCTTCTTGGCGGCTGCTGACGGACGTGGAAGCGTGGCTGGCATCCCAGACCGCCGCCTAACAGCACTTCGCCAAAAATAAAGCAGAAAATACCGAATGCGGTGGTGTCGCAAAAAATCCCGAATCTGGTTTAGTTCAAAAAAAGCGTTGTTACAATGACTGCGAGGACAACAACTCAGTAACGGTGGCGAGAGCAAAAAGCAGAAACCAGGTAGCGCGCCCTGGGGACACTTATTCGCCGTGAACCCTTGCTGTCTGCTGGACGACTAAAGCCTAGCTAGGCAGTTTCTCGATTTAAACGCTGAATGAGACGACTTCGCTGACAACCCCGAACGAAACTCCACTTAGGCAACAAGATGACTTAAATCGCTTCCCAGAGGCTCTTAAGAAGGCTTCTGGGAGTGTTTGTTGCTGCGCTGTATTTTAGTTGTTGAATCTTTTCAGTTTCTTCCCAAAAAGTAAACTGCAAAAATTAACTTAAAAATAAATCTTGTAATTTATAATTAATTGTTCTAGATATGTTTGTGGCGATATCAACAACTAAGGAGCAAGCAATTGATGAGAGCAAAAAGCTGGTGTCAAAAAAAGAGATGGCGGAGATGTTATCGGTCAGCATAAACACGCTTGACCGCTGGCGTCGGGAAGGTCGCATCTCTGCTATTCACGTTGGTAAGCAAGTGAGATTTCATCCGGAGGAAGTCAAGAAGATGTGGGAGGGCGAAGTGGTATGCCAGTTTGACGTTGGTAACCGCAGAACCAACAAGAAGGTGACGAAATGAATACCATGCCAAAACTATTAACTATTCAAGAAGCCGTAACAGAATTACAACTTAGCGAAGACAACATTATAGCAATGATTAAGGATGGTAGGCTTCCTGGGTTTTTTGTCGAGAAGAAGTCTGGGTGAGTCCGTGAGGTTGACGTTATTAACTTTAAACAACAAACAAACAAAGCGGGGACAGCATGAAAGATTATGTGATTTATTGGCGAGATAGCGAAAGCTATGTTCTTGAAACTTAGCTACCAAAAATATTGTCAGTGTATCAAGGCGATGAAGCTATTTGTATCACGAAATATCTGGGTGATGACACATGGACTGGATTTTCATTGATTTATGGCGAAGCTATAATTAAGAATCTAAGTCCGCTTCAAATGGTTTTTGACTTGTGCAAAAATGGCATAATGATTTAAGTCACAAAAAAAGCAAGCACACCCCAAGCGGATAGGGTGTGCTTGTTTTGAACCTTACCACGGGTTTTAGCTTACTCACACAGGAGAGCCATGACATTATGTAGTGTTTTATTACAAAAACCAATACCAATTCTAATTGTTGAATCAGGTAGGTGCGCGACCACGCCAACGGGGATGCCTGGGCGCGGTTCCACGCCATCTATTCCCCGTACCTGTTCGGCTGGCTGCTACGGCAAGCGGTGCCCGCCCACGACGCCGAGGACGTGCTACAAGACGTGCTGCGGGTAGTCGCCCTCGAACTGCCTGCCTTCACCCACAACAACCGTCCGGGTGCGTTCCGGTGCTGGCTGCGCACCATCCTCGCCCACCGCATCCGGGACTACCGCCGTCAACAACGGACACGGCGGGAGGC
This sequence comes from Gemmatales bacterium, assembly GCA_038247725.1. Classification (GTDB taxonomy): domain Bacteria; phylum Planctomycetota; class Planctomycetia; order Gemmatales; family Gemmataceae; genus JALHQU01. Next base: position 12,004 of record JBBRUO010000014.1, on the reverse strand, counting down.
TGGGGGTGAAGTTCTTGACCGACTTGCCGACCAACTCGCGGACGAACGCAGTGACCTCACCCACGCCTGGGGGCGCGAACACGACCAGTACGTCGCGCGGCGAATGTTGGGGGGGATCGAGGGCGACTTTCAACCCCAGACGTGGCGGGCATTCTGGCTCACCGTCGTGGACGGGCGGGAGCCGGACGACGTGGCGGGCGAACTGGACCGTGGTCGCGGAAGACGTGATTCACCTGCCGAATCGTGTACTGTCTCGTACAAATCTCCCATCCGTCATCCGGGCTGACCTGCTGGAGCGTCCACCCGTCCGGCAACAGAGGCGGGACTGTGAATCGGGTGGCGAGCGACTCCCGCAGTTGATCCGTGAACGAATGCGTCACAAGGGGCATGACCATGAGCCTTTTCGAGAAGCTCTCCGCGCTCGCACTGCGGGAAGTCGTGGAGGGAGCGGCTGAGACTGTCGGTGCCGCCGGTTTGGGGAAGGCGATCACCGGGTTCTTGAGCCAGCACTTCACCGACCACAGCCGGCGGCTCACTCGCGCGTTGCGGTCCTCTTCCGACCGGGCGTGGCGGGCGCTCGAAGTCGCCCTCGCCGGGGAGTCCCTCGCCACCCGACTACACCGGTCGGAGGATCGGGAACTGCGTCTGCAAATCCGCGCCTTCCTCGACGCCTCGTCGGAAGGGATTTCCTCCGCTGAACCGGGCTTCCGGCAGCGGTGCCTGAAGGAACTGCGGGCGGCGAGATCGGCGGGCAAATTCTCAGCCGACGAGTCGGACCCCCAGGCACTCGCCGCGAGCGCGGGCGCGTTCGCCCGGTTCACCGATTCCGAATCCGTTCTCGCCGCCGAGCGCGCGCTCATGAACGGGATCGCCGAGGAGTTCGCGGGGGAGTACCCGAACCTCTCCCGGTTACTCGAACGGGAACCGGAGCCGGGGCAATCCGTCGTCGTCGTCGCAGTCCGGTACTTCTTCCGCCGTGCCGTGGAGGAAGACGCTCAACTCTTCCAGGGGCTGGCGTTCGCCAAACTGGAGTCCATCGGTGACGCTCAGGCAGCCGGGTTTGCCGCGCTCGATGTCCTGTTGAAAAAGCAAGCGGAGCGACTCGAAGTCGCGCTGGACGAACTGCAAACCGTCGTTATCGAAACGCACGGGGCGGTCCTCGATCTCCAATCCCAGATCGACGGTCAGAGCGGGCAACTCCGACAGATCGGCGAGGCGGTGCAGGAGGTGCTGAAGCAGCACCAACTCCAGCGGCGGGAAATTCGTCCCGGTGACAGCCTCTCGATCCGCACCGACGGCGAGCGGGAACTGGTCAAGCAACTGGTGGCGCGCTACCGCGCCTTACCCGAAAGCGAGCGGCGGCAAGTGCCCGCACTACTCAACGCCGTGGGCAAACTGGAAGTGGTGACGGGCGATTTTGAAGCCGCCGTCAACGACTTCGCCGCCGTCGCCACGATGGTCGGGGACACGGGAGCGCAGGCGGAAGCACACTTCAACGCATACCAGGCGTGCCTGGAACGCCGAGATTGGGCGGCGGCGTTCCGAGAGTTCGTCAAGGCGGTCAGGCTCGACGGCAAGCGGTTCGCCACCTTCCCCGTCGGCAAGTACCAGCCGCAACGCATCCTCGGCGCGGGGGGCTTCGGCGTGGCGTACCTGTGCAAGCACAAGTACATGGACTCCCAGGTCGTGGTGAAGACGCTGATGCTGGACGCGCTGGGTCGGGACGCGGACAAGGTGTTCACGGAGGCTCAACTGCTGCGGGTGCTGGATCACCCGGCGATCATTCGGATTTCGGACTGCGGCTATGTGGACGCGAGCGGCAAGTCACGCCCCTTTCTGGTCATGGATTACTTCGCGGGCGGAACCTTGGAGGAGCACGTCAAGAAGAACGGCGCGCTCGCCCTCGAAGAGTTTCTCCCGCTGGCGCGGCTGATCGCCGAAGGGCTGCAAGCGGCACATGGGAAAAACATCCTTCACCGGGACGTGAAGCCCGCCAACGTCCTCGTCCGTAAGGACGCCACCGGCTGGCAGGTGAAGGTGATCGATTTCGGACTGGCACTTCGGCAGAAGGTCAGCCCGACGAGCGTGAACGGGAACACGGCAAGCCGGAGCAAGACCCTCGTGGGGGAGAGCATCGCTGGGACGGTGGAATATGCCGCGCCAGAACAGATGGGGCGGCGGAATGAGCCGGTCGGCGCGTATTCGGACATTTACGGGTGGGCGAAGACGTGCTGCTACATCTTGTTCCAAACCACCCAGCCATTACTCAGGCACTGGAAGGGCATCCCTCAGCCACTCGCCGAACTGCTGGAACGGTGCCTGGATGAAGATCCGCACAACCGCCCGGCGACGTTCGGGGAAGTAACGGCGGGATTCGTCAATATCGGCATTCCGTCGAGCGCATCGCCCGAATCGGCGGAACAGCCGACGCACGAAGGCGCGTTCACAGGCTTGTGGCTTGAAGATCGGGAGGATTCCAGAGACGAGGGACACGGCGCACGGCGTACTCGAAACCGTCCGGGAAGGAGTATAACCGTGAGAGCCGGTCTGCTCGGAGCGGCGGTGTTAGCGTTGTTGGTCACTGCCGTCGTTCTGCTCAAACCCCGGTCGTCCGACGAGCAGCAGACGGCGGGAGCGAACACGCCCAAGGGCAACCCACAACCGCCTCGCCACGCGCCCGACGCGGAGCCGGGCGGGGGGAGTTCCAAATCGGTAGGAAAAACCGGTCCCCCCAAACTCGAAGAACGAGACATCCCCGACCCCGCCCCGTCCCGTGCGGCGCGCCCGTGAGTGAAAGTGGAAACGACCCACGGGTCGTTCATCATTCAACTCGACCGCGCCGCCGCGCCGAAGACGTGTGACGCATTTCTGCGCGCAGTGGAGTCCAAATCGTTGGATGACACACGACTTACATGGAGGTCAATCGGTAATCGGAAGTTAATTGACAAGGACAAGAAAGCCGGCGATCTGCCGATGGCTACCAAGGTGAACTTCAAGATTCGTCCACGACTGGTTTGGGTCGATGAAGTTCCGAAGCCGGACACGGTTGTCCAGCGGGGCGATCTGTGTATCGATCAAAAGGATGGACAGCAGAGTGCGGAAGTGGTGATCTCTCAACTGCAATCAAATGTTTCAACCTCAGGCTTGCTGCCAATTGGTCGGGTCGTGGATGGATGGGAGGAGGTGGATAGGCTTTGTGATGGTCGTTGGATTAAGAAAGATGGGCTTCCCCCTCAGTATGGAGGGAGATTCCCAAGTTTATTTCTAGAAGAAAATGTGGTCAAAACCCGAACCGTCAAAGTAGTGCCTTGAGGTGTTGGGCGGGGGCGAGCCGCCTGTCCGGGTCGTTACGGTCAGGGATCTCATGGCGAACCGACGACCTTCAGAAACCTTGCTTTTCAGATGTCACGCATAGTGTTCATGAGGTCGCATTGAGCTTCGTTGGACATCGCCATGAACCGATCCCCAACGCCTGGGAAGAAGCGGTTCAACACTGCTGCGTGCGAGTCCAACTTCGCTTGCATTTCTTCCTAATACCACAGCGTTGCGTTCGCGTGGCTGAGGTTCTCGACGGGAATGATCTCGCCGCCGAACCTGATACGATACCGATCCACACCGTGCCGATCCGTGCGAACCTGGATCCGGTGTGCCAGGTTTCTCCATTCACTCGTTTTTCACTACTTTTTCTCCGTGGCGGTTGCGCGGACGACCCTCCCCGTGGGGCTGGTCGTGACGGCATGACCGCGTTGATATGGCAGCTATAAGTCGATTCGGCGGGCACTGCAACTTTTTGATGGTAGGTGGGTGCGCTTTTCTTGATCCCAGAATCCCTCAAAGCCCTCGACCATCTCCCGCGTCTCGCCCAGATCAGCAAAGCAGTCAGGCTGGTGTTGCCGGTGGTAGCCGGTGCCGAAATTGAACCCGGCGCAGCCAAGGAACCACAGGTCAGCGATGTCGCTGTATGAGCCGGTGCCGACACGGAAACCAGCCCGGTGAAGCAAGTGACGGTTGGCTGGGGTGTCGTACTGATACATCACCACGTCCGTGTCCGCGCGGTCGAACGAGAACATCCAGTTGTACCGGCGCGGCGGCACGAACCACCGCGCCGTCGAGCAACCGCGTTCTTCTCCGTCCGTCAGTAGTAGGTCGAAACGGACGCCGAGAAGTGGAAGCACATCGAGCAGCAAGTAGACGCCCAGGCGGTCATCGAGCGTCGGGCAGATCACGCGATCCCCGTCGTGGGCGAAATGCGTGGCGGGGAGAACGGTGTCGAGATGGGCGACCCCAAGCACTCGCTCGCCGTGGTCGCTGAAGATGTAGTTGCCGCCGGGCGTGCCGACGACTTCCCTGAAGGCGGCGAAGTCTTCGACCTTCATTCCGCAGACCGCCTCCAGCCGTGAAACGTCGATCACGCGCCCTCCTCGTGGTGAGTCGCGTCGAACGTGCAGCGGTCGCCGTCGGCGGTGACAACTCGGTCGATGAGCCGGATCTTGTACTGCTCAGTATAAATCTCACACCCGTCGTCCGGGCTGAACTGTTGGAGCATCCAGCCGTCCGGCAACAGAGGCGGCTCCGGTTGGTCCGTCAGGACGTACAACCCGTTCACTCCGCTGTCGAACAGCCAGCACGCGCCGGGGTTTAAGCTGTTGGGTGCGGTCGGCTCACTCCAGTGGCGCACCCGGAACGGCGTGTCCTGAAACAGCGGCATGACGCCTCGAAACACGTCGTGGCAGCGAATCGGAAACACATGCCACAAGAACCCGGTCAGCAGTTGGGTGGTCATGCGGTCCCCCGGTTCGGGTGTGGGTGTACGTCGGTCGCGGTCACCATCGGGGTCCGCTAGACGTAGTTGACGAAGATGCCGGGGGTGTGCCACGCGCCGTTCCCGTCCCGGAACGCGACCACTCGGTCCTCCTCGTCGGTGATCGCCGTCGCCAGCAGGGTCAGGTGCTTGAAAGGTCCGAACGTCCGCCAGCCCTCGCAGCACAGGTGCAGGTAGACCACGCGGTTCCTCGTTGGGGTGAATGGGTAGACTCCCCAATAAGGCATTGGGTAGGGTTAGGCGTGAAGTCGCCCCGCCGGGCGGAATCCGTGCCGAGAGGGATCGGAATTCCGTCCGAATCGTGTCGAACTTCCGTCGCCCGACCGGAATTGGCTGGCGGGGGTGTGTACCGCCAAGTACACTTTCCGAAATTCAGAATCTTCCCGGCGAGGCGGCTGCCATGCTGAGGACGGCGCGGTACGCCGCGACCCCGCACGCGAACGCCCGGACCCACAAGATCCCGATCTCGGTGATCGAACACCTGGCGGGCGAGCGGGATTAGGTCGCCCTCGACGCCAAGCGGTGCCTGTTCGAGATCCTGATCGTGTCGCCCGCCAGCGACTTGCCGAGGACGCTGCCGCCCGTGATCGTCGCGCCGTCGTCGGGCGGGGAGGTCCGGTTCGGCAAGAAGGTGTTGCCGAACTACCCGGAGGAGTTCGCGCCGGGGGAGTTTCTGGTCGTGCGGGTCACCCTGCTCTGACCGCCCGCTGTCCCCGGTTCGGCTGGAGGTCCACGGATGGCGAAGGCGAGAGGGAAGCCGAAGCCCAAGACGCCCCCGGACGACCGGGCGGCGGTCCCGGCGTACACCACCAAGATCATCAAAGCCGGGGCGCTGATCGCGGACACGAAGCTGCTGCTCGCCCACTGGAACCCCGCCGAGTCCGTCAAGGACAACCTCGCCCGCTGCCACCGCGAGAACCTGTTCGACAAGAGTTCCCGGTCCCGCGTGAAGGACGTGCTGGCGATCTTCCGGCAGCGCTACCTGGGCGAGCCGGACGTGACCGCCGCCCTGGTCGCGCTGGTCCGCCACCGGATGCCCGCCCAGAGCCTGGACCGGCTCCTGTACTTCCACGCCGCCCGCGCCGACCGACTCCTGGGCGATTTCGTGACCGACGTGCTGGTGCCGATGCACGGGCGGGGCGACGCCGCCGTCAATGTCGATGAGGTCCGCCGGACCCTGAAGGGGTGGGTGACCGCCAAGCGGACGACCACCGCTTGGTCCGACCCGACCCTCAAACGGGTCGTGCAGGGGCTGCTGTCCGCCCTGCGGGACTTCGGCGTGCTGGAGGGGGCGGTGAACAAGCGGATCGCCGCCTCCTACCTGCCGGTCGAGGCGTTCGCTTACGTCGCCTCGTACCTGCGGCGGGATTACCCGTCCGGCGACCTGCTGTTGGACGCCCCGGAGTGGAAGCTGTTCTTCCTGAGCCGCGACGGGGTGGAGCGGTTCCTGATCGAGGCGCACCAGCGGGGGCTGCTGGAGTACCACGCGGCGGGGCGGGTGACCAGGCTCACCTTCCCGTCCGACACCCTGGAGGAGTACGCCGGTGTCGTCGCTCGCAGACCGGATTAAGCCGCTCGAAGCGGACCTGACGGCAGTGCCGTCCCGCATCAGCGTCTACCACGACCTGCCGTTCGCCGTCTTCCGCTACGACCCCGCTGCCGAGTGGGAACTGCGGCGGCAGGCGCGGCTGCTGGCGACCCGCTTGGGCGAGGCGGGGCGGCGGGTCACGTTCGTGTCGATGGCGGACCTGATGTGGGAGGCGGTCGCCCGGACGGAGGGGTTGGAGGCGGTGGTCGGGTTGGAGCGTAAGCGGGGGTTCGAGGCGGCGCAGGAGCAGATCACCGTGTACCTGTCCGACCGCGACTGGCGACCGCTGCCGGACCTGCTACTGGAGCGACTGAAGCCTCTCGACCCGAAGGCGGACGTGGCGTTCCTGACCCGCGCGGCGGCGATGGCACCGGCGGTGTACCACATGTCCAGGCTGCTGGACGAGATGCAGGGGCGGACGCGGGTGACGACGGTCCTGTTCTACCCCGGCTCGCTCGAAGGCACGACCGGGCTGCGGTATATGGACCTCAAGGACCGCGAGGCTCTCGGCAACTACCGGGTCAAGATCTACGGCTAACCGGGGACGCGCGATGAAGACCGTTGGCTCGCTGCTGGCGCGGAACCTCGACCGCAAGATCGAGGAGATCATCAAGGTCGATCAGGCGGACGAGCAATCCGTCCGCGACGAGATCAGCGAGTACGTCGCCACCGCCAGCATCACCGACCACTACGCCCGACTCCTGAAGGCGGTCGCGGACGCCCCCGCCGAGCCGCACGAAGGGATCGGCGTGTGGGTGTCCGGGTTCTTCGGGTCGGGCAAGTCGTCGTTCGCCAAGAACCTGGGTACGTCCTCCAGAACCGCCACGTCCAGGGCGTCCCGTTCAGCGACCTGTTCAAACAGCAAGTGACCGACCGGCGGGTGGGCGAGTTCATCGACAGCATCAACGCCCGGATTCCGACCGAGGTCGTGATGTTCGACGTTTCGGTGGACCGGGCGACCCGCCGGAACACCGAGCGGATCGCGGAGTTGATGTACACCGTCCTGCTGCGGCAACTCGATTACGCCGAGGACTACACCATTGCCGAACTGGAACTGGAACTGGAATCAGAAGGAAGGCTCGCAAAGTTCATCGCGCGCTGCGGGGAAAAGTACGGCGAGTGGCGAATGGTCCGCAAGGGGGCATCGAATTTCGACCGCGCGAGTGCTATTCTGCACGAACTCGACCAATCCACCTACCCGGCACCGGATTCGTGGTCGCGGTCCGTCAGCAGCAAGCACGCCGACATCAGCGTGGGCAAGCTGGTCGAGCGGGCGTTCGACCTGTTCGCCCGGCGGCGACCGGGCAAGGCGTTGGCGTTCGTGATCGATGAGGTCGGGCAGTACGTCGCCCGCAGCGCGGACAAGATCGAAGACCTCCGCGCCGTGGTCGAGCAGTTCGGCAAGGTCGGCAAGACGCTGCTGAAGGCGAAGAAGATCCCCGCCCCGTGCTGGATCGTAGTGACCTCCCAGGAGAAGCTGGACGAGGTTGTGTCGGCACTCGAATCGAAGCGGGTCGAACTCGCCAAGCTGCAAGACCGCTTCAAGTTCCACGTCGATCTCGCCCCGTCGGACATCCGCGAGGTCGCCACCAAGCGCGTCCTCGCCAAGACCGCCGCCGCCGTCCCGGTGCTGCGGGCGCTGTACCGGGAGAGCCAGGGGCAACTGAACGCCGCCGTCCGGCTGGAGCGGACCGCCCGCAAGACGGACGTGACCGAAGACGACTTCGTGCAGTTCTACCCGTACCCGCCCCACTTCGTGGAACTGTCCATCGGCATCATGTCCGGCATCCGCCTCCAGCCCGGCGCGCCCCGGCACTACGGCGGGAGCAACCGGACGATCATCAAGCAGGCTTACGAGATGCTGGTGTCCGAGCGGACCGCGCTCGCCGCCCAGCCGGTCGGGACGCTGGTCACCCTGGACAAGATCTTCGAGTTGGTCGAGGGGAACCTGTCGAGCGAGAAGCGGACGGACATCCACGACATCACCGAGCGGTTCAAGGGCGACCCGGCGGGGTGGGAGGCGCGGGTCGCCAAGGCGGTCTGCCTGCTGGAGTTCGTCCGCGACCTGCCCCGCACCGAGGCGAACGTCGCCGCCTGCCTGGTGGACGCCGTGGGCACGCCCGCCCCGCTCGCCCAGGTGAAAGCGGCTATCGAGCGGCTGCACGGGGCGCAGTTCGTCCGCAACTCGGAGGACGGCTGGAAGCTCCAGACCGCCCAGGAGAAGAATTGGGACACGGAGCGGCGGGGGCATCTGGAGCCGAAGCCCCGCGAGCGGAACGAGATCGTCCGCCAGACCCTGCGGGACGTGTTCGGCGAGCCGGACCTAAAGGCGTACCGGCACCTGGGCTTCCGCACCTTCCGGGTCGGGGTGAAGCTCGACACCGCCCAGATCGGGGACGACGGCGACATCGGGTTGAGCCTGCACCTGGCGGACGACGCCGAGGACTTCCCCACCCGGCTGGCGACGGTGCGGACGGAGAGCCGCCTGGAGGCGCATAAGACCGACCTGTATTGGGTCGCGGCGCTCACCCCGGAGATCGACGACTTGGTGGCGCAGGTCCACGCCTCCCGGCTGATGGTCGCCAAGTACGACCAGCTTCGCGGACAGACGCAGGTGACGAAGGAGGAGGTCACCTGCCTTCAGGACGAGAAGAACGAGGCGATCCGCTACCAGACCCGGCTCCGGGACAAGCTGACCGACGCCCTGGAGCAGGGTCAGGGGGTGTTCCGGGGGGTCGCCAAGGACGCCCCCTCCCTCGGCAAACAACTGGCGGAGATCCTGAAGAAGTTCTACGCCTTCGCCGTGCCGGACCTGTACCCGAAGCTGGAGATGGGGTCGCGCCCGCTCAAGGGGACGGAGGCGGAGGACGTGCTGAAGGCGGTGGACCTGAAGGGGCTGCCGCAAGTGTTCTACGACGGCGAGCAGGGGCTGAAACTCGTCGTCAAGGACGGGGCGAAGTTCGTCCCCAACCCGGCGGCGGACGTGTGCAAGGAGGTACTGGACTACCTCGTCAGCGAACACGGGTACGGGAACAAGGACACCCGCACCGGGAAGGAACTGGAGCGGCGATTCGGCGGCAGCGGGTACGGGTGGGACCGGGACGTGCTGCGGCTCATCCTGGCGGTCCTGTTCCGCGCCGGGTCCATCGAGGTCACGCACGGCGGGCAGAAGTTCGACACCCACGCCGACCCCCGGTGCCGGGTGCCGTTCGCGGGCAATACGGCGTTCAAGTCGGCGCTGTTCACGCCGGTGAAGCCCATCGACCTGAAGACCCTGCGGCGGGCGGTCGAGAGCTACGAGGCGCTCACCGGCGTCACCGTGGACATGGACAAGACCGCCGTGGCGACCGCGCTCAAGAAATTGGCGGACGACGAACTCAAACTGGTGGTGCCGGTGGAGGCGGTGGCGAAGGCGAACCGGCTGCCCCCGGTGCCGGTGCTGGGCGAGTACACCGCCGCCCTGAACATCGTCCTGACCGGCACCACCGACGACTGCGTGAACACCCTGGCGGGCGAAGGCGCGTCGCTGAAGGACGCCCGCGAGCGGGTGCGGAAGGTCGCCGCCGCCCTGGACGACAATGGGCTGGCGACCCTCCGGCTGGCGCGAACGGCTTCGACCGAAATCTGGGCGGCGCTGGAGGCACGGGGGCGGACCGAGATCGAGCCGCGAGCCGAGGAATTGAAGGAGTTGCTGGCGTCCGAGTCGTTCTGCGAGGCGAAGCCCGCCATCCGGTCGGCGGCGGAGGCGGTTGCCGCCGCCTATCGGAAGATGTACGACGGTCTGCACGACCGCCGGGCGACGGAGTTCGCCGCCGCCGCCGAAGAGATCAAGGGGCACCCGGATTGGGCGGCGGTGCCCGCGACCATGCACCAGCCGTTGCTCCAGCCCCTCCTCAGCCGGGCGTGCGACACCCTCGACCTGCCGGACGGCGCGCTGGCGTGCCGGACTTGCGGCGCGACCCTGAGCCAGATGGAGTCGGACCTCGCGGCGATCAACGGGCTGAAATCCCAGGCGCTCGCCCAGGTGGTGAAGATCACCACCCCGCCGGAAACCCGGCTCGTCCGGGTCCGCGTGTCCGAATACTTCCCCGCTCTCGACAGCGAGCAGGCGATCCGGCAGGCGGCAGACCGCTTGCGAGATCATCTGCTGAAGCTGTTCGAGGAAGGCGTCAAGATCGTGGTGGAGTGAACGATGGACCAGTCGCTCCGCAACAAACTCCGTGGCGTCGTCACCCAGAGCCGCAAGCTGCTGGAGGCGGTCGCGCGGGTGCTTCAGGGGCAGTTCGGCATTTACTCCACGGGCAAGAAGGACGAAGTGGCGGTCGAGGACGCCGCCGATCTTGGTGACCTGTCCGCCGACGACTTGGCGTTCCGCGAGCAGATCCTCATCCACCTGAAGCACGTCCAGGCGACCGGGTTCACGCCCCAGGACAAGCCGACCGCCCCGGCGCTGACCCAAATGGTCCGCGAGGTCGCGTTCACGCACCTGAACCGGCTGTGCGCGTACAAGATGATGGAGGCGCGGGAGCTGATCCGCGAGGCGGTCAGCCGGGGGCTGAAGTCAAACGGATTCGTTCGGTACGTCAGCGAAGACGGGCATGAAGCCGACGAGCGGTTGTACGCCAGTGGGCAGCAGTTCGCCGCCTACCGCCACTTCCTCGAATGGCTGGGCGGCACGCTGTCCGAGGAGATCGGCGTGCTGTTCGCGCCCCACGACCCGGCGAACCGCCTGTTCCACCCGCAGCGCGTGCTGGAGGACGTGCTGGAACAGATCAACGGCGAGGAACTGAAGGGCATCTGGACCGAGGACGAGGCAATCGGCTGGGTGTACCAGTATTTCACTCCGAAGGAGCAGCGCGACGAAGCGCGGAAGGCGAGTGCCGCCCCCCGCAACTCCTACGAACTGGCGTTCCGCAACCAGTTCTTCACGCCCCGGTACGTTGTCGAGTTCCTGACCGACAACACCCTCGGACGTATCTGGTACGAGATGCGGAAGGGCGACACCGCCCTCAAGGACGGCTGCCGGTACATGGTGCGGCGTCCGCAGGAGGTCTTCCTGTCCGAGGGTGAGGCGGCACCAGCGGAATCGAACACGACCACGGACGGTCTGAATCAGCCCGTGTACGTCACGCACCGGGCTAAGAAAGACCCGCGCGAGTTGAAGATCCTCGACCCGGCGTGCGGGAGCGGGCACTTCCTGCTCTACTGCTTCGACCTGCTGCTCGTCATCTACCTCGAAGCCTACGACGACCCGGACCTCGGACCCGCGCTCAAGCAGGTCTACCCGACGCCGGATGAATTCAAGCGGGCGGTGCCGGGTCTGATCCTGAGCCGGAATCTGCACGGCATCGACATCGACTTGCGGGCGAGCCAAATCGCCGCCCTCGCCCTCTGGCTGCGGGCACAGCGCGCGTATGTGGAGTTCGACATCCCCAAGGCGGATCGCCCGAAAGGTAACCGTTCACGGCCTGTCGGGTTCGCCTTGACTTTGGTGGGCTCCGGAGGCCATTGTCGGGTATGACTCGGCCACCGTCCATTCCGTCCGACCTGTGGCACCACATCCCCGCCGCCCTGCGGCCGGCGATCGCCGCGAT
>JBBRUO010000013.1:0-23725 GCA_038247725.1 Gemmatales bacterium | reverse complement strand
TCGTTCTGCAACAGGGACGCCGCGATCGCGTCCAGGTCGGCCCGGTTGCGGGTGATGAGTTCGGTCGCGCGGACCTCGGCGGCCGTCAGGATGCGCTGGATCTCCTCGTCGATGATGCGGGCCGTCCCCTCGCTGAAGTCGCGGCTCTCCATGATCTCCTTGCCGAGGAACACGTGCTCCTCGCCGCTGCGGTACGACACCGGGCCGAGGCGGTCGGACATGCCGAACTGCGTCACCATCAGGCGGGCCATGCGGGTGGCCTGCTTCAGGTCTTGAATGGCCCCGCTCATCGGCTCGCCGAACACCAGCTTGTCCGCCGCCCGCCCGCCCATCGCCACCACCAGCCGGGCGGTGATCTCGCTCAGCGAGATGTCCATCCGCTCCTCGTTCACCTCGAACATGGTGACGCCGCCGGACCGCCCGCGGGGGACGATGCTGACGCGGGACAGCGGGTCGGCCTTCGGCTCCAGCCACGCGCACAGGGCGTGCCCGGCCTCGTGGACGGCGGTGCGGTGCCGCTCGTCGTCGCCGTAGGCCTCCTCCCGCTTGGCCCCCAGCCGCACGCGGTCGGAGGCGGTGTCGAAGTCCACCTGCTCGATCTGGTTCTTCCCCTCGCGGGTGGCCACCAGCGCCGCCTCGTTGCACAGGTTCCGCAGGTCGGCCCCGCTCATGCCGATCATCGCCCGCGCGATCCGTTCCAGGTCCAGGGTGTCGGCCAGCGGCTTCGTCCTCGTGTGGACTTTCAGAATGGCCAGCCGCCCCTGCCACGTCGGGCGGTCCACGGTGACGTGCCGGTCGAACCGCCCCGGCCGCAACAGCGCGGCGTCGAGCACGTCCGGCCGGTTGGTGGCGGCCAGCACGATGACCGTTTCGGTCGGCTGGAAGCCGTCCATCTCGCTCAGGATCTGGTTCAGCGTCTGTTCCCGTTCGTCGGACCCGCCGCCCACGCCCGTCCCGCGCATCCGCCCGACGGCGTCGATCTCGTCGATGAAGATGACGCACGGGGCCGTCTCCTTCGCCGTCTTGAACAGGTCGCGGACGCGGCTGGCCCCGACGCCGACGAACATCTGGATGAACTCGCTGCCGTTGATGGCGTAGAACGGCACGTTCGCCTCGCCGGCCACGGCCTTCGCCAGCAGCGTCTTGCCGGTGCCCGGCGGGCCGACCAGCAGCACGCCCTTGGGCACCTGCGCGCCCAGCCGGGTGAACTTGTCCGGGTTCCGCAGGAAGTCGACGATCTCTTGCAGTTCCCGCTTGGCGTTCTCCATCCCGGCCACGTCATCGAAGGTGATCCGCCCGCGGTTCTTCTCGTACTTCTTGGCCGGGCTGCGGATGTAGCTGTTCAGGAACCCGCCGCCGCCGGGGTCGCGGATGCGGGGGAGCAGGACGAACACGAAGAAGGCGATGAACACCAGCAGGGGGATGAGCGTCCACAGCAGCGGGCCGAGGAACTGCGGCGGTTCGTCCGGGGTGCCGACGACGATCTTGGCGGTGGCGTCGGCCGGGTTGGCGGCCCTCAGCCGGGCGAGGGCGGCGGTGTCCCGCTCCTCGATCTCGCGGACGACTTCGTCCTGGCGGGAGGTGGGCGGCAGGTTGGTGACGAACTTGCCGCCGGTCAGTTTCAACTGCTTGACCTGTTCCGCCTGCGGGTCGCGGACCTCGCCCTCGACCCGCTGCTTGCCGATGAACGTGACCTTCTTCACCTGCCCGGCGTCGAGCAGGTCGTAGAACTCGGAGCGGAGGATGGTGGGGGTGGAGTCCACCGTCAGGAAGAAGACGACGGCGACGACGAGCAGGCCGACGGCCAGCCACCACGCCTGCGGCATCCCGGCCCGCTTGGGCGGGGGGCCGGTGGGTCCGTGCCCGTGCCCGGACGGGCCTTGGCCGGGGCCGGTCGGGGGTTGCGGCGGTTGGGGGGCGTCGGTGCCGTTCGGTGCCATTCGCGGAGTCCTGAATCCGGGCCGGAGAATCGCTCCCTGCATTATACGGCCCGAACCCGGCGGCGCGTGCCGGAGTGACGGGGGCGGGGTAAAACGGGCACCAGTTCGAAGCCGTCCGACACCTCCCGGAAGCAACTCATCCGCCACCACACAGGCTGGCGCGGAAGCGGGCGAGCGGGTGGGTGAGATGGTGACGGCGTCGTTCATCCTGGCCGGCATGCACTCCTCGATGGACCTCCTAACAAGTTGTCTTCCAACGGGGGCTGACCATGATCGAGTCGTCCGCGTTCGAGCTGATGGAAGACCTCGCCATGCTGGGGCACACCAAGCTGCTGATCCAAAAGCAGGCGACGGCGCAGTTCGCCTCACCGACCGACGCGCAGGCGGCGAAACTGGCGACCATCGACAACCTGGATCGCCTGGACCGGCTGCCGACTGGGACGCGCGACTGAAAGGGCGGTGACGGGGTTATGCCGCCTCGCCCGGCTCCGGTTATTGGGGTGCCGCCGCATACCCGCGCCGCCCGCCAGCCCGTAGAATTCCTCGCTTCCGGAGACGCGCTTCTTGGAGACCGCGCCGATATGACCGCTCTCGCCACCCCTGCCACATTCGTCCTGCGGAAAGTCAGCCGCATCGCCCTCTTGGCGGCCCCGTTCGTCATCATCGCCGGGCTGTGGGCCACCCCTGGCCTGATGGTGTACGACGCCATCAAGGTCGCGCCGCCGGCCCCGGCCGTCGCCGCCGCGCCCGACGGCCGGCGGCTGTTCCTCAAGCACTGCGCCAGTTGCCACGGCGAGAACGGGGACGGCAAAGGCTCCGCCGACCTGAACCCGTCCGCCCGCGCCTTCGGGTACGAGCCGTTCAAGTTCGCCACCACCCGGAAGCGGCAGGAACTCGGCTACGCCTTCGCCTGCCCGACGGACGACGACCTGCTTTCCATCCTGAAGCGGGGCATTCCGGGGTCGGCGATGCCGGCGTTCCAGAAGCCGCCGAAGGATGTCCCGCCGGCCACCCAGGTGACCGCCGAACTATCCGACGAGGAGTTAACGGCGATCATCGGGCACGTTCGGTGGCTCACCTGGAAGGGGGTGTACGAGAAGTTACTGACCGTCGCGATGATTCGAGAGTTGAAGGACGTCACCGCCGAGAGCGACGCGGCGCGGGCGGTCGCGGTGGCGACCCTCGCCGACTGGAAGGAGGCGCGGAAGTACGCGAACAAGCCGGCGGAACTGGTGGCGGCGACCGACGTGCTCGCCGTCGCCGGCGAGTCGTTGCCCCGGCCGTCCGCCTTGCCCGCCGTCACCCCCGCAGCCATCGCCCACGGGAAGGAACTGTTCGTGAAGGCGACGTGCGCGTCGTGCCACGGGCCGGGCGGGAAGGGCGATGGCGACCAGTTCCGGGAGCCGCTGCCGGGGCAGCCGGACAAGCGGCCGAAGAACGCCGACGGCACCCCGGCCTACCCCCGCGACCTGACCGCCGGCATTTACAAAGGGGGCGGCGACGTGGAAAGCTTGTACGCCCGCATCCGCCTGGGCATCCCCGGCACCCCGATGCCGGCGTCGGAAGCCAGCAGCGTGAGCGAGGCGGACATGGCCGACCTCATCCACTTCGTGCAATCGCTCCAGGGGCGGTGACCGCGTGTCGGGCCGGCGCGAAACGTTGACCGGCGGTTCCCCGCCGCCTACGATGGCGACTCCCTCGCGGAGCATCGCCCGATGACTCGCCCGGCCGACTCGCCCCTCGCGCCCCCCCGGTGGCCGCAGGAATACCACTACGCGGCTGGCACCCAGCCGCTGCCCCGCCGGTGGGTGCCGCACACCCGCCCGCCCGTCCGCCGCGCCGACCGCTCGCCGTTCCACGTCACCGCCGCCCTCCGCCGCCTGTGTGCCGACATCGCCGCCCGGTGCGACACGTTCGCGCACCTCGACCTGTCGGCGATGTTGTTCACCTTCACCCCGTCGCGGTCGGCCGAGCGGCACGGGCTGCTGGCGCGGGTGACGCCGCTGCGGTTCCGGGACGGCGGACTGTACCGCCGGCGGCGGGGCCGACTGTATCAGGTGCAGCGGTACTTCGCCGACGCCCGCGAGCAGATGTACTTCGTCACCCTCTGCCTGCCCCGGTTCCTGGACCAGCCGTTCGAACTGAAGCTGACGACGGTGTTCCACGAGCTGTACCACATCGGGCCGAAGTTCGACGGCGACATCCGCCGGCACGAGGGGCGGTACGCCGTCCACACGCACTCGAAGAAGGGGTACGACGAGCGGATGGGAGAACTGGCGCGCAAGTACCTCGCCGGGCACCCGGAGCCGCGCGTGTTCGGCTTCCTGCACGCCACCTTCGCCGAGTTGTGGGACCACTTCGGCGGGGTGTACGGCGTCACCCTGCCGCAGCCGAAGATGGTCCCCGTGTCGCATGCGCCGTCACCGGCTGGGTAACTCCAGCGGCACAGCCTTCGCCGTGACCGTCGCCGTCTCTCCGCTCACCGCCAATGGGAAACCCAGCGCGCCGTCGCGGCCCTTGTGGTAGCCGAGCTCGTGCCAATACATGATTCGCCAGTTCCCCTTCGGAACCTGTTTCAACTCGAAGTGGCCGTCCGCGTCCGTCACGGCGAAGTACGGGTGGTCGAATACACGGCCGACGCCGGCCATCCACGGGTGAACATCGGACTTGAAGTAAACGGGTTTCCAGCTCTCCCGGAGAGCCTCCCTGGCCACGTACCCTTTCTTCGCCGGGAGGAGCACGTTGAAGAGCGGGTCGTCGTGTTGGACACGCACGTTGGTGGCGACGATGCCCTCGTTTTTGAACTCCCACGTATCCCCGGCGCGGGCGGCGAACACTCGCGGCACGAACTGGCACATCGGCATATTGATGACGTGCTTCGCCGGCTTCGGTTTCGCCAAGTCGGGGTGAACGCGATCCGTCGGGAAGGTCGCCTTGCGGTCGTCCGAGTCCGGTCGCAACCAGACGACGACGTTCTTCACCCCGCGCGACTTCGAGTCCACCAGCAACTCGTCCGAGAGCAGTTTCCCGGCGCGGCACGCCTGTTTGTCGATGGTGACGGGGACCACCTTCGGCTCCGGAATCGGCTGGCCTTTCGGCCAGACGACGCGGCCGCGCGCCGTCACCCACGGGTGGCCCTTCGGCACCGGGGCGGCCACCGCGAACAGCCCGACCAGCAACACCATCACGCTGAGGAGTCGGATCACGGCGGGGTCTCCGGCAAGGGGTGGTAGCGGGTCGGGTCGCGGGCCACGAACTCCGTCGGCGTCAGATTGAAGACGGTTCGGCCGTCGGTTTCCCACCGCCCGTCGCGGAACTCGAAGACGGCGACCACCGTCCGCGGCTCCCGCGCCTGCGGCACGTCGGCCAGTTCGCCGTCCGCCACCGGCTCGAACCGCGCCACTGCCGGCACCAGTGACAGCAGTCTGTCACCGTCGCGGACGACGAGCGGGTCGCCGGCGGGTTCGTACCCGAGCCATGTCAGTCCGCGCGGTTTGCCGGTCGCGGCCGCTGCCGCGAACCACCGGCCCAGGTCCGGGCGGCTACGGGGCGCGGCCACGTCGGGCGAACGACGGGTGAGGCGCGTCCAGAATCGGCGAAGCAGGTTCACGATCGCATCCTACCAGAACCCCACCGCCGGGGCGTCACTCCGGGGCGTAGACGGTGCGGCCGCCGTCCACCGGCAGGCAGACGCCGGTGATGAAGTCGTTATCGAGGAACGCCAGCACCGCCTGGGCGATGTTGGCCGGGCTGCCTTCGCGCTTCACCAGGGTGGCGTTTATGGCTTCCTGGCGCTCCTCCTCCGGCAAGTCCGGCGGCAGCATCACCGGCCCCGGCAGGATGGCGTTCACCCGCACGCTCGGGTTGCGGGTGCCGAGTTCGACGGCCATACACCGGGTGGTCGCCGTCACCGCCCCCTTGCTGGGGAAGTACGCGGCGTACCCGGTGTACGGCCGCACCTCGGCCCAGTCGCCGACGTTCACGATCACCCCGCCGTCCGGTTGCCCGACCATCGCCAGCCCGACGTGCTGACAGCACAGGAACGTGCCCAGGGCGTTGGTGTCGAAGTGCAACCGCACGTCGGCGGCGGTCACGTCTTCCAGGGCCTTCCGCTGCCACACGGCGGCACAGTTCACCAGCGCGTCGAGGCGGCCGAAGCGGGCGAGGATGTCGCGGACCATGCCCTTCACGGCCCCCTCGTCGGTGAGGTCGGCGGCGAACGTGTCGGCCTCGACCCCGTGGGCGCGGAGGGCGGTGGCGGTGTCCGCGGCTTCCTCGGCGGAGGTGTGGTAGTGGACGGCGATGGCGTACCCCCGCCGGGCCAGTGTCTCGGCCACGACCGACCCGACCCGCTTCTTCCCGCTCCCCGTCACCAGTGCGACTCGGCGCGTCGTCATAGCGTTCTCCGTTGTTCGAGTGGTGTCACCGTTCGATGACACTCCCATTCTTGGCGCGGCCGTCACCTGAGAACGAGTCCGCCAGCGGAATTCCCGCCGGAGCGCCGAAGAGACGACGGACGGTTGCCAGCCTGCTCCACTTGTGGGAGAGTAAGTCAAGCCGGTGGCCTTGAGGTTTGACCGGCGGGTCCACGCGGAGGCGACGGGATGACCTGGATCAAGACTGTGCCCTACGAGCAGGCCGACCCGGAACTGCGGGCCGTGTACGAGGCGGTTCGCGCGCTGTACCCGGCGGAGTACGCCGACCCGGTGGCGTCCCTCACCCGTCCGGACGGCACGAGTGACAGCATCACCGCCGCCCACAGTCTCATCCCGGACGCCATGCGGCACATGATGTCGGGATTGGGCGTCCTCCTTCGCCCCGACCTGCCGTTGAATCGCCGGCAGCAGGAACTCATCGCGTCGGTGGTGTCGATCCGCAACCAGTGCGTCTATTGAACGGAGAGCCACATCGAGTTCCTCCGCCGGGCCACCCTGGACGAGAAACTCACCGCCGAGTTACGGCGGGATCCGACCCAGGCTGATCTCTCGCCCGCCGACCGGGCGATCGTGGAGTTCACCGACCGTCTGACGACCGCGGCGCACAAGACCACCCCCGACGATCTGGAGAAACTGCGGGCGGTCGGGTTCGACGACACCGGCATCTTGCAGATCACCCTGATCGCGGCGTGGTTCAACTATATCAACCGCGTCGCCGACGCCCTCGGCGTCGGCCGGGTGGAGGGATGACGCGCAGGAATCGCCGATAGTGTCTCGCAGTCGGCCTACTGCGTTCCGAGTGGTCAATGACTCTGGCCAGGAGCCTAACGCATGCAGCCATCGCGCGGGAAGCCGCGGACATCTTGCGGGAAGCTCTGGATCGGAAACCGACGAACTCAGGTGGTGTGACGTGAGCATCTTCGGCCGTCGCCCCGATCCTGACCGTGTTGCCACCCAACTCATCAACGGGTTGGAGAGCGGGACACTCACCCTTGACGAAGCGGCCACGGGAGAGATGGTGTCACCCGGAATTGCCCCCACGCGGGTGAGGCAGCACACTCGGTTTGATAGGCAAGACACACAATCGGAGGATGACACCGTGGCTGACATGAACGCGGAACTAGCAAGACAGGCCGAGTGGGCGGTCGCGACAGTGCAATCAGCCTATCGGCAAACGCTGGACTTCTCCGAGCCGTCGGTCGGCATCGTCGAGTCAATTCTGGGTGCGATGCACGCAGACGGTGACAACAGCGACGAACTCTTGGGACAGACGGCGGTACTCTTCGGCTCGTATTTGGGAGCCGTGATTCAGCGAGTGTGCCCGCCGGCGTCGTGGACAGACGGATCGCTCACGCCTGACGCCGCGCCACCGTCTTTAGTCGTCGGATCCATCATCGTGTCCCCCATCACTTGGTGTTTCAAACGGCTCCACAACGGAGATTCGGACAACGTCGTTGACAAGTACATGGCGTTTCGTGAGGCGGCATTGGAGCGCGGTGAGCTGGTGTGAGAGTGACTCCGCCCCTCGCCATTTGCCCCATCATCGGGTATCTTCTGGGGACTCCCTCCCACTTTGAGGTGCCTGTCGATGGTCTCCCGCCTGCTCACCGCCACGGCCGTTCTGGTCGCGTTCGGCGGCGTCCTGTTAATCGCCCAGTCCGACAAGCCGACGACCGCCAAGACGATGGCCACCGCCGCCGAGAAACTGCTCGGCACGCTGACCGCCGACCAGAAGACGAAGGCCACCTTCGCCTTCGACGACCCGCACCGCAAGTCGTGGTTCTTCACCCCGCAGCAAGACAAGCAGAAGAAGTCCACCCGCAAGGGGCTGCGCATGGACGGCCTCAACGCCGACCAGAAGACGGCCATGATGGACCTGCTGAAGGCCGGGCTGTCGGCCACCGGGTACGAGCAGGCCACCGGCATCATGAGCCTGGAATCGCTGTTGGCCGAGTTGGAAGGGAAGGGCGGGGGGATGACCCGCGACCCGAGTTGGTACTTCGTCAGCCTGTTCGGCACGCCGGGCAACGGGGCGTGGGGTTGGCGGATCGAGGGGCACCACCTGTCGGTGAACTTCACGCTGGACAAGGGCGAAGTGGTGAGCGCGTCGCCGCTGCTGTTCGGCACGAACCCGGCCGAGATCAAGGCCGGACCGAACAAGGGCAAGCGGATGCTGCCGGAGATCGAGGACGCCGCGAAGGTACTCATCAAGAGCCTGACCGAGGAGCAGAACACCCTGGCGAAGCAAGCCAAACAACTGCCGGAGATCAAGGAAGGGCAGCCGACCGCCGGCGTCGGCGACCCCGTCGGCATCGCCGCCGCGAAACTCACCGCCGCCCAGGTGAAGATGCTGAACAAGCTGATCACCGCCTACGCCGACCGCCTGCCGGGCGACATCGCGTCGAAGGAGAAGAAGGAGGCGACTGGCGCGGCCGCGGAGAAGGTGTTCTTCGCCTACTGCATCGAGGCGGATAAGCCGGGCAAGCCGTACACCTATCGCGTGCAGGGGCCGACGTTCGTCATCGAGTTTCTGAACGTGCAGGGGGACAGCGCGCGGAACCCGGCCAACCACATCCACAGCGGGTGGCGGACCCTGCCGGCCGACTTCGCCGTCGCCGGGAAGTGAGCGATGGAATCGAGAGACCGTTCAAATAAGAGGAACGCGGAAGACGCGGATCAAAGCAGGGATGAAGAGGATCAAACAAATTCACCTTTGGTTTGGATTGATCCTGTCTTCATCCGCGCTGAAATCCGCGTTCCTCTTCGTTCCTGTCAAGTCGCGCGGCTCCGACATTGAAACCCCCGGCGGTTGGGTTACGCTTCTGGGGTGTCATTCCCCCACCCCTCGGACGGACCAGCGATGCCGCCGGACCCCGCCACGCCGACCGTCTGGACCGTCCGTGCCCTGATCCAGTGGACCACTCAATTCCTCACGTCGAAGGGCGTCGAGGCGGCCCCCCGTGAGGCCCGCATCCTGCTCGCCCACGTCCTCGGCTGCACCCCCATCGAGGTGATGACGCGGTACGACGAGACGCCGGCCGACGGCGACCGCACCGTCTTCCGCGACCTCATCAAGCGGCGGGTGGACGGCTGCCCGGTGGCGTACTTGGTCGGCTACCGCGAGTTCTTCAAGCTCTCGTTCGACGTGACGCCGGCGGTGCTGATCCCGCGGCCGGACACCGAAACCCTGCTGATGGAAGCGTTCAAGCACCTGACCGGGAAGGCGAACCCGGCGGTGCTGGATTTGTGTACCGGGTCCGGGTGCGTGGGCGTCAGCGTCGCGCACACACTCCGGGCGGCAACCGTGCTGGCGACGGACGTGTCGGTGGAGGCGCTGGAAGTCGCCCGCCGGAACTCGGCCAAGCACGGGGTCGCGGATCGGATGGAGTTCCGCGAAGGCGACTTGTGGGCGGCGGTGCCGGACGGCCGGACGTTCGACGCGATCCTGACGAACCCGCCGTACATCGCGGAGAACGAGTTCGCCGAACTCGCGGTGGACGTGCGGAAGCACGAACCGCGACTGGCCCTGGACGGTGGCCCGGACGGGCTGGCGTTCTACCGCCGGATTGCGGCCGACGCCGGGCGGTTCTTGAAACCGGGCGGGGTGTTGTTGGCGGAAATCGGCTGGACGCAGGAGCCGGCGGTGCGGGAGTTGTTCGCCGCCGCGCCGGGGCTGTCGGTGCTGCCGTCGGTCAAGGACGGGGCCGGCCACTGGCGGGTGGTCGGCGCGCGGCGTCCGGCGTGACCGTGTTAGCGGCCGCCCTGGGGCATCGGCAGGTTGGCCGGCGGCAGTCCGGTCGGGGTGGCGGGCGCGGTGGTGGGTTGTTGCGGAGCGGCGGCCGGCCCGAACAGGTAGCTCAGCCCGGTGGCCGGCGGGTTCTTCGGGGCGTCTTCCGGCTTGGTCAGGGCTTTCGCCGCGCTGTTCTTCAGGTTCACCGCGCCGTCCTTGATTTTCTTCAGGCCGTCCTCGACGCGGTCGGTGAAGATGAGGAAGGTCAACTTGCCGTCTTCGCGGGTGTAGGTGTACCAGCCCATGAACCAGCCGACACTGAGGAACAGCACGCAGGCGAGGCCGATCAGGGCGAGGAGGGTTCGGGTCATGGGTCCATCTCTCCGAGTCAGGGTGTCCGTACCGCCGATCATTCTGGCGACCGGGTTAAGGGCCGTCCATCCCAAGTGGGGGCAAACGACGCGCCACGTTAGGATAAGTTCGTGACCCCCACCGGACTTGCGCGACAATCCGGGGACCTATATTAAAGTCAGCCGCGCCGCCGTCCGAACCGCGCCCCACGTTCCGGATTCGTCCCCATGCCAGCCGACATGCCGCTCGACCCGTCCGCCGTCGGCCTCGACCACTCGGGGCCGGTGCATTGTAACTTGTCCTCGGCCGCGCTGGTCGAACACGCCGTCCGCCGCAAGGAGGGCGTTCTGACCAGCCTGGGCGCGTTCGCCGCGTTCACCGGCACCCGCACCGGCCGCAGCCCGAAGGACAAGTTCCTGGTCCGCGAGCCGGAAGTCGAACCGCACATCAACTGGGGGCCGGTGAACCAGCCGATGGACCCGGCCACGTTCGACCGCCTGCACGACCTGATCCGCGTGTACCTGCAGAACCGCGAACTGTTCATCTTCGACGGCCACGCCTGCGCCCACCCGGACCACCGGCTCGACCTGCGGGTGGTGTCCGAGAAGGCGTGGCACAACCTGTTCGCCCGCTGCCTGTTCATCCGCCCGACGCCGGAGGACTTGGCCGAGTTCACCCCGGACTGGACCATCCTGCACGCGGCCAACTTCCACCCCGACCCGGCCCGCCACGGCACGAACTCCGATGTGCTGGTGGCCATCAGCTTCGAGCAGAAACTGGTGCTGGCGGCCGGCCCGCACTACGCCGGGGAGATCAAAAAGAGCGTCTTCACCATCCTCAATTACGTGTTGCCGAAGAAGGGCGTGATGAGCATGCACTGCTCGGCGAACGTCGGCGCGGGCGGGGACGTGGCCCTGTTCTTCGGCCTGAGCGGGACCGGCAAGACCACCCTCAGCGCGGACCCGGAGCGGCGGCTCATCGGCGACGACGAACACGGGTGGGGGGACGACGGCGTGTTCAACATCGAGGGCGGCTGCTACGCCAAGACGATCCGCCTGTCGAAGGAGAGCGAGCCGCAGATTTACGACGCCATCCGGTTCGGCAGCGTGCTGGAGAACGTGCCGGTCGATCCGGTCACCCGCGAGCCGGACTTCCAGTCGGCCGCCGTCACCGAGAACACCCGCGCCGCCTACCCGGTGGACTTCATCCCGAACTGCGAACTGTCCGGCGTCGGCGGGCACCCGAAGAACATCTTCTTCCTGACGTGCGACGCCTTCGGGGTGCTGCCGCCCATCTCCCGCCTCACCCCGCACCAGGCGATGCAGCACTTCCTGTGCGGGTACACGGCGAAGCTGGCCGGCACCGAGACCGGTGTGACCGAGCCGTCGATCACCTTCAGCACCTGCTTCGGCGCGCCGTTCATGCCCCTCCCGCCGAAGGAGTACGGCGACCTGTTGAAGGACAAGTTGCAGGCGCACCGCGTGCCGGTGTACCTCGTGAACACCGGGTGGAGCGGCGGCGGGGTGGGCGTCGGGTCGCGGATGAAACTGAGCTGGACCCGCGCGCTGCTGAAGGCGGCGCTGTCCGGCGAACTGGACAAGGTGTCGCACGTCACCGACCCCGTCTTCGGGCTGAGCGTACCGACCGCGTGCGACGGGGTGCCGTCCGAAGTCTTGCTCCCGCGGAACGTGTGGCCCGACCCGGCCGCGTACGACGCCACCGCCCACAAACTGAAGGCGCTGTTCGACGCGGAAGCGGCGAAGTACGGCGGCTGAGCGACCGACGCCGCCCCCCACTCCCGTCACCGCCGCGCCGGGCGAACGCACCCCAAGACGCACTCATGACCGCTTCCCGGTTCCTGCCCTTCGCCCGCCTGATGCGGCTGCCGAACGTGTTCACCGCGTTCGCCGACATCGCCCTCGCCGGGGCGGCGGCCGGCGTCGTCACCGGCCGCCCGCTGGCGTTCGCCCTTCTGCTCCTCGCGTCCGGGTGCTTGTACCTCGGCGGGATGGTGTGGAACGACGTGTTCGACATCGAGGAGGACCGCAAGGCGCGGCCGTTCCGCCCGCTCCCCAGCGGGCAAATTCGCGTGCGGACGGCGGTCCTCCTGGCCGTCGCGCTCACGCTGGTCGGCGTCGGTTTCGCCGCGCTCGCCGACGGGCCGACCAGCCCGACGCTCGTGACCGCCGGGCTGCTTGCGGTGCTGATCGTGCTGTACGACGCGGTGTTGAAACACTACTGGGTCGGGCCGGTCGGCATGGGCGGGTGCCGGTTCCTGAATGTGCTGATGGGCTGTTACGCCTTCTTCCCCGACGGCACCCCGCCCTGGCTGCCGTGGCACCTGGCGGCCGTGGTCGGCGTGTACATCGTCGGCGTGACGTGGTTCGCCCGCACCGAGGAGGGGGCGAGCCGGCGGAATCACCTCGCCGGCGCGGCGGCGGTGATGCTGGTCGCGGTCGGGCTGGCGGTGGCGATCCCCGTGCATTTCAAGCCGGGCACGACGCCGTGGTACTTCCCGTACTGCGTCGCGGCGTTCGGCTTCTTCGTGGCGGGACCGGTGGCGGCGGCCATCCGACAGCCGGTGCCGAAGCGGGTGCAGGCCGGGGTGAAGCGGTGCATCTTCGGGCTGGTGGTGCTGGACGCGGCCCTCGCCACCGCGTTCGTCGGGTGGCCGGGGCTGCTCATCGTGCTGTTGTTGCTGCCCGCCACCTGGGTGGGGAAGAAGGTCTATTCGACGTGAGGCGGTACCGCTGCCGCGCCGCCCCCTCGCTCGCACGTCGGGCTAACTCCGCCTCACCGAATCACGCCGTCCACCCCCAGCACCACGGCGGACGCCATGTTGTCGCCGAACGTCTTGAAGTTCTTGAACGTCCACACCACCTTCTTCTCCCGCGTCACCTCGATGAGTTGCGGGTTCTTGTCCGTGCCGTGGCAGTTGCCGATGATGACGTTGCCGTTGGGCAGCACTTGCAGGGTCGTCACCCACGCCAGCGTGATGCCGGGCAGTTCCTTCTGGTCCACCTGCCACACGATCTCCCCCTTCGGGTTCACTTCGACGACGCGGTTGTTGTTGCCGCCGGCGATGAGCGTGTTGCCGTTCGTCAGGCGGACGGCCCCGTACAGTTCGACGCCGTGGCCCTCCGGCCCGTGCCCGCCGCTCCGCTTCCGATCGTTCAGATCGAGTTTGTACTCCCACACCACCTTGCCGGTGCCGTCGTACTCCTTCACCGCCCCTTCCCCCTCGTGGCAGACGAGGTAGTTCCCGCTGGCCAGTTTGCGCACCATGCGGGTGTCGCGGTGGGCGTTCGGCTTGGCCACCGTCAACGGGATTTCCGTGACGATCTCGCCGGCCGGGTTCACTTCGATGATCCGCGTGTTGCCGCTCTCGGCGATCATGGTGTCGCCGTTGGGCAACCGCTGGAAGGCGTGGACCTCGACGCGGCCCTTGGACCCGGCCTTCGGCTTGGACTCGTACTTCCAGACGATTTCCTTCGACTTCGGCTCGATCTCGACGGTGGTGGTCGGCGACGTGTGCGTGAGGATGTTGCCGTTCGGGAGGACGTGCAGGTCGTGAACGTCGTGCCTGTTGGCGAACTCCCATTCGACCTCGCCCTTGGCGTTCACGACGGCGAGTTTGCCGGTGCCGCGGTCGGCGGCGAGCACCTTGTACGCCGGCGGGTCGGCGGCGAGGACGGGTACGGCGAGCAGCAGCAGGACGGCGAGCGGGCGCATGGGAGGGTCTCACGGGAAGGGGCGACGACACGGACCAGGATAGCGGAAATGGGAGGCGGGTGGCGCGGACCACACGCGGCACCGCGGGGCGTCAGTCCCGCTCCTGTGGCTCCTCGAACCGCTGGTAGATGGGCAGGAAGCGGTACTCCACCGTGAAGGCGAGAATGGCCATCGCGGTACAGTACGCCGGGCCGAAGCGGGCGTCGTCGAACCCGCGGCCGACCCACGACCCGTCGGCCCGCGGGTCGTTCGCGCGGAGGAGCAGCCCGTGGAGCTTCTCCCGGTACCCTTTCCAGTAGTTGTCGCCCAGTTGGAACATGGCCTGGGAGGTGTAGTAGACGCCGTAGAAGAAGTGGGCGGCCCCCGGCTGGAGGGGCGTTTTCAGCAGGTACGAGCCGGCGCGGAGGGCCTCGTCCGAGCGGTGGTACTCCTTCCCGCACAGTTCCAGGGCGAGGATGCCGACGCCGGTGCAGGGGACCGTCACCCGCCCGTGGGCGGCCATGTATCGGTACCCGCCGGAGAGCGGGTCGTGACACCGCTGGACGTACTTGACGGCCGCCGCCACGCGGTCGTCGGGCACGTCGCAGCCGACGTTCTTGGCGGCGCGGAGGGCCATCAGTTGCCAGCCGGCGACGCTCAGGTCGGCGTCGAACCCCTGCACCTGATACCGCCACCCGCCGTCGTCGTTCCCGCCCCGCCGCCGCTGGGCGGCGAGGACCACCTTGACGGCCGCCTCCAACCGCTGGCGGAGGGTGTCGGCCGACTGGGCGTTTGTCATGCCGATCACTTCGGCGAGCATGAGCGTGCAGATGCCGTGGTAGTACATCTCCATGCCGCCGCCGAGTGGGGCTTTGAACAGGCCGTCGTCGTTCTGCTGCTGGCTGACGTACCGAACGCCCTGGGAGACGGCGTCGCCGAACGGCCCCTCGTCGGGGACGTGGCCGGCGGACAGGAACGCCATGACGGCGAGGGCGGTGACGGCGAGGTCCCTGTTCCCCTGGCCGCGCCCGACCCCCGGCCGGCCGAACCCGCCGGGCATCGCCATCAGACCGCCGCCGGTCGGCCAACTGCCGTCCGCGTTCTGGGTCTGGGCGAGGTGGCGGAGGCCGCGGGAGACGGCTTCGTCCATCGGGTCGCGGTTCTGGGCGCGGGGGGCGTCGGCCGGCTGCGCCTCGGCCGGGCCGGACGGGGCCATCGCCAGCAGGACGCCGGCGAACAGCAACGGGATCAGGAAGCGCATGCGGAGTACCCGATCGCGGGAACGAGAACAGCCGTGGGAGGCCTTCCCACGGCTGTTCAGTTTACCAGTCGGACGGCCTCAGCCACCAACACATATCGGGCGGGGCGTTACCAGTCACCGCCGCCGCCGAAATCGCCGCCGCCACCGCCGTCACCGCCACCCCAGTCACCACCGGCCCCGTCGCCGCCGCTGTCGCCCCAGTCACCGCCGCCGGCACCGCCCTCGGCCCCGTTGTCGAAGTTGCCGTCGTCCGCGCCACCGCCACCGGTATCGCCGCCGCCGTAGTCTCCATCGCTGGCCGCCGCGCTGCTCATGCCGCCGCCGAACATGCTGTTGTACAGGTACATGCCGGCCATCGCGCCGAACATGCCGCCCATCAAGCTGGACCCGAACCCGCCGCCACCGCCCCCACCACCGTGCCCGCCGCCACCGCCACCGCCGCCGCCGCCCGTCAGCGCGCGGATGAGGCCGATGACGAGCCACATCACCAGCAGCCCGCCGCCGATGATCAGCACCCACGACAGGATGGACCTCCCGCCGCCGCCACCCGCCGCGTTGTTCCGCACTTCGCCGGTCTTCTTCCCGTCAGGGACGGTCGTGTTCTTCAGTTGGGCGGCGAGGTAGTCGGCCCCGGACAGCAGGCCGCGGTCGCGGAGCGCCTTCGCTTCTTCGGCCGGCTTCTTCAGAGCCTCCTCGAAGGCCAACTTGATCTTGTTATCCAGCGACTTCGCCTTACCGTTGCCGAAGCCGCGGTTCACGTCCACCACCTCGTCCGCGACGGTCACGACGAAGAACCGTTCGGGGGCCACGTAGGCCAGGGTGAACACCCCCTTCTCGCCCCTCGACTGGGCCATGTCCCGCGCCCACTTGCCGAAGAAACTTTGGATGCCGTCGGTACCCTTCTTCCGGGCGTCGGCGAACTCGGCCTGCTTGTCTTGCGGGATGTCCTTGACGGTCACTACCGTGTAGTTCGTGGCCGCCTGGAACTCGACGCCCTCGAACTCGGCTTGCGCCTTCTTCACGCCCTCGGCGGTGAACGCGCCGCCGTTGTCCTCGACGGTCATGGTGCCGTTCTGGGCCACCTTGCTTGCGAGCACCGGCCCGGCCAGGAAGACGGCCGCGACGATGGCGGCCGTCACTGTCAGAAGCTTCTTCATCGCGGACGCTCCTCGGAGACTGTGAGGTGGGGAAAGCGGAACCCGCCCACGTTTGAGATTATTGTACGCCGCGGCCACGGGTCGGGAGAAATACTCACGCGGCCGCTAACGACTTCTACTACCCGCCGCTGACCGCGGTCTATCATGACCGTTCGGGCGAATTCCTGTTAACGGCGGCCGAGACTGACCGAGTCGGCCGTCCGGTTCCCCATGACTCAGTATTCGCCGCCCCCGCCGGAGTATTTTCCGTGGACCGCATTCACGCCACCACCATCCTGGCCGTCCGCGGCCCCACCGGCGGGGCCGTTGGCGGCGACGGGCAAGTCACGCTCGGCAACATTGTGATGAAGAACGACGCGAAGAAGATTCGCAAACTGTACGACGGGAAGGTGGTGACCGGGTTCGCCGGGGCCGCCGCCGATGCGTTCAGCCTGCTGGAGCGGTTCGAGGGCAAGCTCCGCGACCACCAGGGGTCCGTCCCCCGCGCCGCCACCGAACTGGCCAAGGACTGGCGGACCGACCGCGTCCTCCGCCGGCTGGAAGCCATGATCATCGTCATGGACAGCGAGCACCTGCTGCTCATCTCCGGCACCGGCGACGTGATCGCCCCGACCGACAACGTGCTGGCCATTGGCTCCGGCGGCCCCTACGCGCTGAGTGCGGCAAGGGCGCTGCTGAAGCACACGCAGATGACGCCGGTCGAGATCGTCCGCAGCGGGCTGGAGATCGCCGGCGACGTGTGCATCTACACCAAC
Organism: Gemmatales bacterium; assembly: GCA_038247725.1. Classification (GTDB taxonomy): domain Bacteria; phylum Planctomycetota; class Planctomycetia; order Gemmatales; family Gemmataceae; genus JALHQU01. The sequence goes on along the minus strand of JBBRUO010000013.1, from coordinate 6,384 downwards.
CGCAGCATCGAGGTCGTCGAGGTGGGGTGACGCCGTGCGGCGGGAAGTGCAAGGGAAGCACCGGTCAACCGCCGTCAGGAGCGGGGGAGTTGCTGGAATGAGGTGCCGTTAGTCGGGGCCTGTGTGCCAGAGCGTACTCCACTCGGCTGTCAGTGGGGGGCCGGAGACCAAGCGACCACGGGACCGTTGCCGCAGTTGCGGCCCGTACCGCTCGGACAACAGCACCTCCTCACCCTCGGCCACGAACGAGTAGGCGTGCATGAGATAGTAAGTGTCCGACGTGTCGGTGTCCCACCGGGTCCGGTACTCGAAGTCCAGGGGCACCGGTCGCACCCCGCCGGCCTCGACCACCCACACCGCCGCGAAGTCGTGCCCGATGTTCTCGGGCCGGACGCTGCCGTCGGCCATCCGGGACAGGTGCAGTCGCGTCGGCAACGGAGCCGGCGCGAACACGCCGAACGTCGAGCGGAGGTAGTCGCCCACGTCGCGGCATCGGGCACGCCAGCGTTCGGCGAGCAGTTCGACCACCGCCGGGATAGGCACCCGCACGACTGTCATCGTCGAAGCCCTCCATCGCTGAGCGATCACTTCGGCGGCCGGCGGATGAGATTCGCGAGGCACCGAATCAGATTACCTCACGTTACTTGAAGCAGGCCTGGTCCGTGCTAATCGAACCCCGGAGTCCCCTCACCCTGTCGGAGGGAGTCCTTGATCCGCGAGTTCCGCTTGGCTCGCCCCCTGGCCGCCCGCCGGTGTTCGCCCGCCGAGATGGAGTAAGAGTGCCAGTCCAGCTCGTAAGGCACGCTCGCGTGATGAGTCGGCGGAGTGCTTCCCACACCGACTCGCCGTCGCCGACCACGACCCGAACACCCATGACCGTGCGGCTTGTACGGCTACCGCAGTGCCGGTTGAAGAGATTTCCGCCGCTTTTGGAATCGGGCGGAACGGCGTCCGTCGGATTCCGCTCGTGAAATGCTCAGTTCCGCGTTCGTGCTGGGCGGGTTGCGGTACGACCGGAGCGACCTCGTGGAGGTGTTCACGAACATGAGCCTGACACTCGAAGACTCGACCACCTACCAGTGGATTCTGGAAAAGGGTTACACCAAGGGGCATACCCTCGGAGAGGCCGTTGGCTTGGCCTTGGGCGAAGCCCGTGGTGAGGCCCGCGGCCAAGCTCTCGGCGAGGCCCGCGGCCGCGGGCAAACGATCCTCCGCCAAGGCACCAAGAAGTTCGGCCCGCCGGACACGGCCGCCGCCGAACGCCTAGCCGCCTTCGACGATGTGGATCATTTGGACCGCATCGCCGACCGCATCTTCGACGCGGTGTCGTGGGACGACCTGCTCGGCACCCCTTGAATCTCACTTTCCCAACCGCTGCAGCGCGTCGGTGGCTTCGGCGGCGAGCAGGCCCCGACCGGCCGACCATTGACGGAGCAACGGAATCGCCTCCGGGGTGCCGATCTGTTCGGCCGCTTCCACCGCTCGCAACACCCGCAACCGGTCGGGGGTGTTCGGCGCGGTTTGCTTCAGCAGCCTCGTCGCGCGGGTCTTCGCCTCTTGGTTCGCTCGCGGGTCGGTGGCCACCGCCGTCAGCGCCGCGCGGGCGTCGTCGAGGTGTCGAACGAGTCCCTTCGTCGCGGCCTCGCGGGTGGCGAAGTCCCGGTCCCCGAGTAGCCGGACCAGCTCCGCGATCCGCTCATCCGACAGCGGCTTCATTTCCGCCATTCGCGCTTTCAAAAGTGGGATCGCTTTGGCCGGATGCGTCACCACCGCCCGGATCGCGGCGTGGGCCGTCGGTGCGTCCGCGCCCAAGTCCGCCCAGAGTGAATCCGGCTCCTTCGGCCACGCGGCCGGCGGCAGGGCGTCCCACAGCAACACCCCATCCGTCGCGGATTCGGTGGCGAAGTGTCGCCCGTCGGGGTGCGGGGCGAGGGCCGTCACTCCGTTCGCCGCGAACGTCCGCCGCAAGCCGCCGGTGGCGACTTCGATCAGTTCAACTCGCTCCGGGGTGGCCGCGCGAACGGTGCGGCCGTCGGGCGAAAGCGTGATCAGCCTCGTGCTCCTCTTCCACTTCAGGTCGTCCGCCACGGCCGATCCGGTCGTGGCATTGTGCACGGAAAGACGGTTCTCCGTACGACACCCGATCCGGTCGCCATCCCCCGACCAGACCAACCCGGTGGCGAGCGTGCCGGAGCCGCGAAACCCACTCAGCCGTTCCCCCCTGGACAGATCGTGGATACCGACCGCCCACTCACCCACTCCGGTCCGAACGTTGCGTTCGATCACCGCGAGCCGCCGACCGGTCGGGTCGGGGAACAGCCGGGTGGCCGATTCGTGACCCCAATAGGCGGTGTCGTTCCGCTCGTCCCAGGCGAAAGCCACGGGCTTCTTCGCGGCGGCGATGTCCCACACGCACGCGCGGTTGCCCTTCCATTCCGCGAGCAGGTAGCGGCCGTCGGGGGTAAAGTCGAGGCGGTCGTACCGGGCATTGCCGGGCGGCAGTTCGCGCGGTTTCCCCGCCTTGCCCACTTCGGAGAGCAGAATGGTTCCGTCCGGGAGGTCGCTCATCGCTCGGGTGCCGGCGACGACGGAGACCGCTTCGCGGATGCCGTCGCGAGACCGGGCGATTCTGCGGTCGCGGGCGAGTTCGAGTGGCGGCGAGTCCGGCACGACCGAGGCCGCGCCGGTGGCCACGGCGTACCGGATGTGGCCGAAGTACCCGTACTCCCGAGTCAACGTGTCGCCGTCGGCGGTGAACCACAACGCCCGCGGCCACGTCCCCCGAATCGGAACGGTTCCGTGCAGCAGTTTCCCCGTGGCCACGTCCAACAAGGCCAACCCCTGCCCGCCGACGGCCAGTGTCTTGCTGTCCGGACTGAACCGGACCTGATCCGAGTGACCGGACTGTTCGAACACGCGGAGCCGCTTCCACGACTTGGTTTCATAGAGGGTCGCAACTCCCTTCGCGGTGATGACCGCCCGTGTCCCATCCGGGGAAAGGACCGGCGTTACCCAGTAATACAAGCCGCGAAAGGGCAACTCGGTCGAGGCGAGCGACAGGCCCGTCTCGGTGTCCCACTCGATCACGAAGAACGGCGGGTCGTGCGAGGCGAGCTTCTGATCGACGGGCTGGCGACCGAACGTGAACAGGCGGGAACCGTTCTCGGTGAGGACGACGCCGTAGAAGTTCTGGAATTGGGCCGTCGTGACGGTGGCCAGCCGTTTTCCCGTCGCCAACTCGACGAGCGTCGTCCGGGTGTCGGTGTCGCCGGGATCGCGATGAGTGCGGAGCAGCAACCGGCCGTCCATCGAGACGTGTCCGGTCCCGACCGGACGGTTCTCTGCGGCGGTCAACTCGAACGTGGGCTTGTCGGCGTCTCCGGCGATCACGACCAGACTCTTCTCGGTCGCCACGGCGACTGTCCCGACGCGGGAAACGGTCAGCGGTTGGCCGACGAACCCAGGCCTCTTCGGGAGGAGTTTTGACGACCGCGTTCGTCCCGTCACCGGGTCCAAGAGGCGGAGGAAGGTGTCGGGGTTCTCCTCGTAATCCGTCACCGCCAGCGCCCATAACTTTTTCCCGTCCGCGGACATCGCGAGGCGATGAACGCGATCCGTCGTTCGCCACCGGCACTTGCCGGTCGCCACGTCCCAGGCGGAAATCCCGTCAGCGGCGACGAACACCGTCTTGCCGTCGGGAGAAAACTCGATCGCGTTGCACGCGCCGCACAGGAACCGCCCGCTGCCCAGCCGGCGCACGGCTTCACTCGGCAGCGGGAACCCCTCCGCGTCCAGTCGGGGCACGACCGCCGGCCACGGCCCGGCGGCAAGAGTCGGGGTGGACGCGATCAGGGCGACGATCAGGGCCATTCGCATGGGACGACCTCCGTGGGGTGGCAGTCATACCGAATGGCGCGGACTCCTGGTAGTATGCGGACGGGTTTCCGCGCCTCTCCGCCGGCCCGCCACCGGGACCGGTGGCGTCGCCGCTCCCGTTGACCGGGACCGCCGGCGGGCCTATCATCCACCTTCTTGCCACACCCGGTATCTTCGACGCGGTCGGACTCTCCGGCCCGCGCCGCTTTGGGATTTCCCGCATGAGCGCGGCCTCTTCACCCCCCACCGGTCCCGCCCCCGTCCCGCCGACCGGCCCCCAGCCGGAAGAGACGCCGCACCACCACCAGAAGACCGCCGCCGAACTGGCCGCGCTGGAAGTGCAGGACAACGCCCTCTACCGGGGGCTGAAGTCGTTCTGGGCGCGGCTGAAGTCGGGCGAACTGCTGCCGTCCAAGTTGCTCGCCGTCGTCGTCCTGGTTGTCGTCGCCGGCGGGCTGTGGTGGTGGTACTCCGGGCAAAGCACGAAAACGGCGTCCCACCGCTGGGCCGGCCTCCAGAACCTGACCGCCAGCGACCGACTGGCCGCCTTCGCCACCGACAACCCGGACACGACGGCCGCCCTCGTCGCCCGCCGGTCGAAGGCGCTCAACCAACTCGCCGCCGAGGGGACCGCGAAACTGCGGAGCCGGGACCAAGGCGAGCGGATGAAAGCGGTGACGAACATCGAGACCGCCCGCGACGAGTTGGCCACTCTGGCCGCCCTGTTCCAGTCGGATCGCACCTTGAAAACCGCCTGTCTGGAAGACGCCGCCGTCGCCGAGCGGGCGCTGGTGGGCGTGCCGAAACCCGGCGCGCTGATGGCCGACGAGAACCCGGCGAACTCGCGGGGGAGCGTGACCCAGGCGGCCGAGTTCTACCGGGAGGCGGCCAAGGCCATCGGCGCGGAGACCCCCGCCGGGGTGAAGTACACCAAGGAAGCGGCGGACCTGGAGGCGAACGCCAAACAGATCCTGGCGACCAACAGCTACCTGTACTCGCGGGTGGCGGCCGGTGACGTACTCAAACCGGAACCGTCCACACCGGACCCGAAGACCGACCCGTCCCCGACGCCCGACCCGAAGACGCCGTCCACGAAACCCAGCCCGAAGACCCCCACGACCAAGCGCCGCTGACGCGCGGGGCGTGGGGGTCGCCGGAGATTTTGCCCTCACCCGGTTGCTGCGCAACCACCCTCTCCCTGTCTCCCTGCCCTGGCGGGCAGGGAGACAGGGTCTTTGTCTTTCTCCCCTCTCCCCAGTTCCCGCGCAGCGCGGAACGTCCGAGGGAGAGGGGGCGGGGGTGAGGGCCAAAAACAATTGCCACACCCTCACCCGCCACGGCCCGCGCCACTCCCATGACCGACGCCGACGACGAACTGCTCCCCCTACCGGCCGCCGACCCGATGCCGGCCTACGCCCGCTCGCGCGACCCGGTGCCGCTGCTGGTGCGGGTGAAGGCCGAAGGGATGCGGCTGGACCACTACATCCACGTCTTCTTCAAGGACTCCAGCCGGTCCGAGTTGCAGAAGGCCATCGCCGCCGGCCACGTCACCGTCAACGGTCAGCCGAGCAAGGCCAGCTACAAGGTCCGCAACGACGACCAGTTGATGGTCCAGTTGCCGGATCGGGTCAACGACGTCATCGTCCCGGAAGACATCCCGCTGACGGTGCTGTACGAGGACGACCGGCTGGCCGTCATCGACAAGCCGCCGGACATGGTCGTCCACCCGGCGCGGGGCAACTGGACCGGCACCCTGGTGAACGCCCTGGCGTTCCGCTTCGCCGACCACCTGAGTAAGGCGAACGGCAACTACCGCCTGGGCATCGTCCACCGCCTGGATCGCGACACCACCGGCGCGATTTTGATCGCCAAGGACGACGAGGCGCACACCTTCCTGTCCTCGCAGTTCGAGAAGCGGACGGTGTTCAAGGAGTACGTCGCGCTGGTCGCTGGCGAGCTGGACCGCGACTCGGACTACATCGAAGTCGCCCTCCGGCAGCACCCGCACGACCGCGAGAAGCAGGCCGTCGCCCTGACCCCGGACGACCCGGAGGCGAAGCCGGCGTGCAGCTATTATGAGGTGATGGAGCGGTTCCGCGGGTACACGCTGGTGAAGGTGCAGCCCCGCACCGGACGGACGCACCAGATTCGCGTCCACCTGATGCACATCGGCTGCCCGGTGCTGTCGGACAAGCTGTACGGCGGGCGGAACTGTTTCCGCCGCTCGGACCTGGTCCGCGGGGTGCCACACCCGGACGACGAAGTGACGTACCTGACCCGCCAGGCGCTGCACGCCTACCGCCTGCGGTTTCGCCATCCGACGACGAATTCGTACATCGAAGTGGAGGCCCCGCTGCCGGCCGACATCCGCGCCGCGCTCGGAGCCATCCGCGAGCACCGCCCGTACCGGGGATGAAGTAGGTCCGTCCCGCCGGGACGGACTGTCCGGCTCGGCGAGTGAAGTAGGTCCGTCCCGCCGGGACGGACTGTCCGGCTCGGCGAGTGAAG
>JBBRUO010000012.1:0-24479 GCA_038247725.1 Gemmatales bacterium | reverse complement strand
GTCCCGCCACCGATCCGATCTGCCGGGATGGTGAACAAAAGTTTAGAGTCCTGCGTGGGGGCTCCTGGAACTACTATCCAGAGGGCTGCCGCGCCGCTTACCGCCGCTGGTACGATCCTGCGTTCCGCTTCGACAACTGCGGTTTTCGGGTCGTGTTCTGCCTGGACTGAGTTACTGTTTTCTGTTTGTTATTTTATTATTTTTTCTTTCTGTCTTTCTTATTCGCGGCGTAGCCGCGCTCGAAAAATATTGGGTTTTGTAACAGTGACGGGCAGACACGTCCGATACCAGTCACGGAGCAAGGTCGCACCGGTGTCCTGCGTGGGGGCTCCTGGAACAACAATCCAGAGAACTGCCGCGCCGCTAACCGCAACAGGAACGATCCTGCGAACCGCAACAACAACTACGGTTTTCGGGTCGTGTTCTGCCTGCACTCCCTGCCTGGGCCTGACCCGGACGGCCAGAACGAACGGGTCTTGACCCGTTCGGCGCGCCATACGGGAGTCCTGACCTTGGTCCGGTGTTCGCATCCGCCCGCGGGGTGTCGGACCAAACAGAAGGGCCGGAGCCGTCCAGTAGCCAGCCGGCGAACGAAGGCTCCGGCCCGTTTCGTTTCGAGGGGGGTGCCGTGGCTCAGGAACTGAAGGTGATTCAGGACTGCTACGATCTGACGCTCTACCTGAGCGGTCGGGTGGAGAAGTTCCCGCGCAGCCACCGGTACACCCTCGGCGCGGAGATCGAGAAGCGATTGCTCGACGTGCTGGGCCGACTCATCCGAGCCAAGTACACCGGCCAACCGGACGCCCGCGCCGGACTGCTGACCGAAGTGAACGCGGAACTCGAAGTGTTGCGGTTCCAGGTGCGGCTGTCGAAGGACTTGAAGGCACTGCCGACCACCAGCTACGGGCACGCCGCCGGGTTGCTGGAAGGCGTCGGCGGGCAGGTGGGCGGGTGGCTGAAGGCGAGCAAGGCGAAGGGGGCGACGCCGTGAACCGGTATGGCGGACTGTGGGATCAGGTGGTGGACTGGTCGAACCTCGTGCTGGCCGCGAAGAAGGCCCGCCGGGTGCCCGACGCCGGGCTGATCCGGTACGCGGTCACCGATGCCGGCGACCACGAGGAACTGCTCTCGGCACTGGTCGCGCTGCCGCCGCGCAAGTCCGCGTGGGCCTGGAGTGCGTCCTCGGCGGCCTTGTACCCCGTGCCCTTCGCGGCACCGCTCTCGAGCTCCATGACCAGTTGGACCTTCGAGGCCGACTTCGCGTTGTGCGCGTCGATCACCTCGCGGAACCCCTTCACGCGGAGTTGACAGGATTCCGCCTGTTTGAAGTGCAGGATGGTGACTTCCCCCCGGCCTCGCCGAGCGCCTCGATCATCGCGCGGCCCGCCGCCTTGCCGCACCCCACGAGGCCCGGCAGCGCGCCCGCGAGCAGTAACAACAGAGACCGTGTCATGGCTGTTCCGTGTGGAGAGAGGGATGGCTCCGGTGCCACGCGATGTGTTATCGGGTCGGCGGACGTTGGCCGCTCGTGAGGACGTGGTGACGCGGGCGGCCGTCACGCCACAGCGACGCGGTACAGGTCGAACTTCCCGCCACGTTCGCCGACGTAAATCACCGCGCGGCCGTCCGGCTCCCAGGCCGGGTAGTCGGCGCGCTCCGCTTCGTCGGTCAGACGGACGAGACCGGTGCCGTCGAGTCCGACCGCGTGGATGTCGTATTTGCCGTCGCGGTTCCATGTGAACGCCAGCCGTCGACCGTCCGGCGACCAGCACGGCCGAGCCTGCATTCCCTTCAACTTGACCACCCGCCTCACCTCGGTCCCGTCGGCATGCATCACGTACAGGTCGAACTCGCCGTCACGGCTGGAGCAGAAGGCGATACGGTGTCCGTCGGGCGAGTACGCGGGCCAGTTGTTGATGCCGCCGCGGGTGAGGGTCTTGCGGTCCTTGCCGTCCTGCCCGACGGTGGCGATTTCTTGCCCGTTCGCGGCGGGAATGGCAAAGCACACCCGGTCGCCTTTCGGGTGGAAGGTGGGCCGCCGGACGCTGGCGAAGCCACCGCCCGGATCGAACACCGAGTCCTTTCTGGTGCCCGCGTCGCGGATCACCAACTTCATGTTCAGGTTGCCCCGGCTCTGCACGAAGGCGTAGTGCCCGCCGTCCGCGGTGAACGTCGGCTCGAACTCGTTGGTGGTGGCGTCCGGGTGCAGGGGCGTCGGCTTCTTGTCGCCCGGCGTCAGCCGCATGAGCCGCATCAGGACGGCCGATTCGAGGACGGTGTACGCGACGTCCCCGTTCGGGAGAACCACCGGGTCCTGCTTGAGCGTCCCGTCCGTGGTCAGCCGCACCGGGTCAGAAGAGTTCATGGATCACCCTCGTGCCGGGCAGCACCCGGAGTTCCGCCCGCGCCTGGCTGTCGATACCGGCCAGTTGGAGAATGGTCGCGCCGACCATGCCGGGCGTGACGGCGTCGGTCAACGGGGCGCTACCGGTGGCGTCGCTGTCCCCGATCACGGCCCCACCGCGGACCCCGCACCCGGCCCACAGCGAGAAGTAGCACTGCGGCCAGTGGTCGCGGCTGGCCTGGCCGTTGATCCGCGGCGTCCGCCCGAACTCGCCCAGCGCGACGACGAGCGTCGTGTCGAGCATCCCGCGCTCCTTCAGGTCGTCCAGGAGGGCGGCGTACACGCGGTCGAAGATCGGCCCATGCCGGTCGGGCAGCAGGTCGAAGTTGGACACGTGCGTGTCCCACCCGAAGTCGCAGTTCGGCGTCATCGCCTCGACGTACTGGCTCCAGTTCACTTGCACGTACGGCACCCCGGCCTGGACCAACCGGCGGGCGAGGAGGCACGACTGGCCGAAGGAGGTCTGCCCGAACGCCTCCCGCACGGCCGGCTTCTCCCGCGACACGTCGAGGGCGGCGCGGGCGTCCGGTGTGGTGAGGAGGGCGTAGGCCCGTTTCCGCGCGGCGTCCCAGCCGTCGAACGACGGCCGATCGGCCGAACGGTTCAACCGGTCGAGGTCCCCGAGCAGTTTTCGGCGGTCGTCGAGGGCGGCCGGGGAGAGGCCGTCGAGCAATCTGAGTGCGGGGATGTCCGTCTCGCCGGACTCCGAGCAGCCGACCAGGAGCGGGTCGTAGTTCCGGCCCCAGGTGCCGCCGCCGAACCCTTTCATCGGGCCGACCACGTCGCGCGGGTTGCCTCGGCCGACGGCCATGAACGCGGGGAGGTCCTTCGCCCCCCGGTGCTTGGCGACGACGGAGCCGAAGTTGGGCACTTCGGCGTTCTTCCCTTCGAGCATCCCGGTCAGGCCGATCGACCCGGCCTTCAGGTGGCCGCCGTCGAAGTTCACCATCGACCGGATCAGCGCGAACTGGTCGGAACGGGCGGCGGTCTTGGGGAACAGTTCGGTGAACCGCACCCCCGGCGTCTTCGTCGGGATGGTGCCGAACGGCCCGCGGATCTCCGCCGCCGCGTTCGGCTTCGGGTCGAACGTGTCCAGGTGGCTCGGCGCGCCCCACAGCCACAGGAGGATGACCGACGCCGGTTTGACCGCCCCCTCGACCGCACCGGCCTGACCGCCGAGCACGAGCGGTGTCAACGCGCCGGCCGACAGGAACGCCCGCCGGGACATCCCGCCGTGCAGCGCCGCTCGAAAACTCCCGACATCGAACATGGCCGGTCCTCGGAGCCGTGGGGACGAATCACCGCCCGTCCTTGTACTGCCGCGCTCGCTCGACAAGTCCCATGTCGTTGCACGTCGCGATGACGCGGTCGAGGGGCTTCACGAATTCCGCCTTGTTCGGTTCCCGCAGCGTCTTCGAGTGGGCCAGTTCCACCACCCCCCGGCAGGCCGCCTGGGCCAGTTCCGGCCGGTCCAGGAACGGTACGACGTACCGCAGTGTCTCGATGTGACGGACGAACCCGATCCCCTCCAGCAGCGCCCGCCGGTCCTCGTCGCGGGTCGCCAGGGGCATCGTCTTCTTCAAAGTCTCAAGGGCGGCGAGCCGCTCGTCCGGCGTGCGGTCGATCAGCACCGCGTTGATCCGGATGAGGGCTTGCACGGCCCGCGGCTTCTCGGCATCGGCCCCTTTCTCCGCGAGTACGAGAAGGTCGCCGTTGGCCGTCGCATCGGGCCAGTTACAGAACCCGTTGATTGCGGCATCTCGGTCCTTGCCGTCGAGGACGGCACGAAGGAGTTTTTGGGCGGCCTCCCCACCGAGTCGGCCGAGCAGAGGGTACAACTCGGCGGCACGATCCTTCGATGACCCATGGATTGCAGCGAGCACCGGTTCCGCTTTCTGCTCGACGGCCGGAACCTGGGACGCGATGAAGGCGAGCGATTGCTCGGCCGCCTCGCGTTCCTTGCCTTTTTCGGCTTTCAGCAGCGCGGGGATTAGCTTCGGGACGCTCTTCGCGTCCGGCATCGTCTTCAGTGCGGCGAACGCAGCCGTCCGCACGGCGATGTCATCTCCGCCGGCCAGTCCAACGAGCGATGGCACCGACTCCACTGCCTTCCGCCGTTCGAGGATCCCGATCAGGGCGACCACCCGCGCCGGCGTCTTCTCGGTGTTCAGCACTGCGATCAGCTTCTCATTCACTCCCTCGGCGGGAAGCGCCGCGAGGCTCTCGGCGGCGATGCCGGCCGTCGCGTCCTTGCCGGACATGGCGTCCAGGAGGAACTCGACGGCAGTGGCGTCCCCCAGACGGCCGAGGGCGAGAATGCCGGCGCGCTTCACCTCCGCGTCGGGGCTTTTGGCGGCGATTCGGGCGACCGGGAGTTGGGTGCGGTCGCCCCGCGCGGCGATGGCCGTGATGACCGACACCCGACTCGGCAGCGGGAGTTTGTCCAGATTCCCCGCGAGCGTCTTCAGCGCCCCCGACGAGAGTGATTCGATCAGCCCGATCGCGATATCCCGCGCGGCGGCGTCCTGACCGCCGAGGATCGTCAGGATGGAATCGCCGGCCTCGTCCCCGGCGGTTTGGATGCTGCCGCGAAGTCCGGCCAGTCGTATCGCCGGTGGCTCCGCGGGGGCGTTCAGCGACTTGTAAATGGCGGCGGCGGCTCCGCGCTCCGTTCCGGCGGCCATCCGGTCCGCGTGGGCGAGGATGGCGTTCCCGACGGCGATCCGGACGGCTCCCGTGGCCTTCTCGCGAGCACCGAGCAGAACCTTCGCTGCGGCCGCGTCGGGGATGCGGCCCAGGGCCCGTGCGGCCGCCACGGCCGTCGGCCCGTCGCCCACCAGTTCCGCCGCGATGGCCCCCACGGCGGTGCCGTCCTTCCGGTAGCCGAGGGCGTTGAGCAGGCCGACTTTCGCCGGTCCCGTCGCCGCCTTCAACCCGGTCACGAGGGCGGTTGTCGCCGTCGGGCTGGGGTTGTTCGCCAGTGCCCGGGCGGCCGCGTCTCGGACCACTTCGTCTTGGTCGCTCAGAACCGTGGCGAGCGTGGCGACCGACTCCGGACCTCCGATCCGTTGCAACTGCGTCAGAAGCCACATTCGGGTGGCGGTGGGGGTCGCGGCGTCCAGTGTCCCGGCCATCAGGGTGCAGACTTCGGCGCGGACCTTCTCGTTGCCCGGCGCGCCGGCCTGGTTGCAGAGGTCCTGCCACCGCTGTTGGGCACCGCGATCGGCCCTGGCCAGGGCGGGCAGGAGTTCGGCGAACGTCGCGGCGAGAGTCTTGTCCTTGAGGTCGAGCGGTACGGTTTGGGCGAGCGAGAGGTGCGCCGCGAGGAGGGCGACGGGGAGCGCGAAGCGGTTCATGGGAGAGGAGGTCGTGGGTAGGTGGTGGGGGGGAGAGTGCGGATTCTCAGTCAGGACAGCGCCCACGGTTCCCGCTTCGGGCGGTCGAGCCAGCGAGCGGCCTCGGCGTCGCCGACGATCTCCTCCCGGACCGGGTCCCACTTCAGCGGACGCTTCAGCCAGTACGCGATGTTCCCCAGGTGGCAGACGGTGCAGGCGCGGTGGGCGACTTCGATGTTGCGGAACGGCTTCTCGCGGGTCCGCACGCAGTGCAGGAAGTCGCCGAAAATGCCGCCCTTGCCTCGGTACACCGGCATGTCGGAGGCGCGGGGTGGCTTCGCCGGCTTCGGCTTGCCGCGGTCCAGTTCGCCCTCCGTGCCGACGTACCGGATGTCCCGTGTGCCGCCGTGGTACATCTTCATCCCGTCGGCGAAGGTGAACGTGAGGTATTTCGTCTCCTTGCCGTCCGGCGGGGTGATGTCCGTCGGCCCGGTGAGGTGGTGGCCGGTGGCGAACAGCGCCGCCCCGAACCGGTGCGCCCCCCAGTCGGTCATGCCGCCGCCGGAGTAGTCGCGGTACGGCCGGAACCCGCCCTTGATGAGCGACGAGTGGAACGGCCGCTTCGGTGCCGGCCCGAGCCACAGGTCCCACTCCGCGGCCGTCATCCCGGCCGGCAACTTCTCCTCCGACAGGTAGCAGTCCTCGGAGGGACCGCCGCAATCGACGTAAACCTCCTGGACCGTGCCGAGTGACCCGCCCCAGATGGTGCGGGGCCAGTCACCGTAGTCGCCCAGCACCCGCTGGCTACCGCCGGAGAACACCCGCCCGTATCGCTTGACCGCCTCCGCCATGGCCCGCCCTTCGCGGATGGTGAGGCACTCCGGTTTCTCGCAGTACACGTCCTTGCCGGCCTTGCACGCCTCGATGGTGAGGATCGCGTGCCAGTGGTCCGGCGTGCCGATCAGCACGGCGTCGATGTCGTCGCGGGCCAGCACGTCGCGGAAGTCGGAATACGCCTTGCAGTCGGCGTTCTTGTAGCGGTCGTTCACCTGCTTCCGCGCCTGCTCGCGGTGTTCGGGCACCACGTCGCACACGGCCACCATCTGGACATCGGGGAAGCCCATGAACCCGCCCATGTCGCCACGCCCCTGCCCGCCGCACCCGATGGTGGCCATGGTGATGCGGTCGGTAGCGGGGGACTTCTGGGCACGGACGGCCGGGGCGAGGAGGGCACCGACCGCGGCTGTCGTGAGGAAGTCGCGCCGGGTGGCGGCTGAGTGGGAAGTCGGGGACATGGACGGCACCGAGAGAGTGAGGCGGGTGAAGTGGATCGTACCCCACCCGACTCCCCGTTGTCGAGTACCCGTCCCGCGGAATTGTGCCTGTCGCGTATGCCGTGAAGTTCAGGCACTCGTGCTTGTGCGGGACATCATCGACTTCTGGTGGGCGGAGTACGCCTTCCAGTTCGTCCCGCAGCCCGAGAAGGCGAGTCGTGTCCGCCAGTCTGGATATACCAGAACTTCTGCACCCTCCCGGACGTGACCCCATGCGATCCTTCGTCGTTCTCCTCGCTGTCGGCCTCCTCACCGCACGGACTTCCGCGGCCGACCCGCCGGCCCACCCGAACGTGATCGTCATCCTGTCCGACGACCAGGGCCGAGGCGACTACTCCGCGTTCGGCACCAAGGACATCCGCACCCCGCACATCGACCGGCTCTACAAGGAAGGCCTGGCGTTCGACAACTTCTACGCCAACTCGCCGGTGTGTTCGCCCACGCGGGCGGCCCTCCTGACCGGGTGCGACCCGGACCGCGTCGGTGTGCCCGGCGTGATCCGCGAGGAACGCCCGGACAACTCGTGGGGGTGGCTCTCGGCCGAGGCGGTGCTGCTCCCCACGGTGCTCAAGCGGGCGGGCTACCACACCGCGATCGTGGGCAAGTGGCACCTCGGGATCTCGTCTCCCAACACGCCCACCGACCGCGGGTTCGACGTGTTCCGCGGGTTCCTCGGCGACATGATGGACGACTACACGACCCACCGCCGAAACGGCCTCAACCTGATGCGGGACGGCAAGACGGAGATCGACCCGAAGGGCCACGCGACCGACCTGTTCACCGAGTGGTCCGTGGACTACCTGACGGATCGGGCCAAAAAGAAGTCGGAGCCGTTCTTCCTGTACCTCGCGTACAACGCCCCGCACGACCCGCTCCAGCCGCCGGCCGCGTGGCTCGCGAAGGTGACGAAGCGGGAGCCGCGGATGACGGCGTCGCGCGCGAAACTGGTGTCCCTGATCGAACACATGGACGACGGGATCGGGAAGGTGCTCGACACCCTCGACCGCACCGGGCTGGCGAACAACACCGTGGTGATCTTCACCAGCGACAACGGCGGGGTGACCGCGTACGGGGCCAACAACGGGCCGTGGCGGTCGGGCAAGCAGCACCTGTACGAGGGCGGGTTGCGGGTGCCGGGGGTGGTCCGCTGGCCGGGGGTCGTGAAACCGGGCACCCACACCGATCGGCTCACCCTGAGCATGGACATCTTCCCGACCGTCTGTGAAGCGACGGGAACGAAGCCGCCGAAGGGACTCGACGGTGTGAGCTTCCTCCCGACCCTACGTGGGGAGCGGGAACAAACCCACGACCGCGAGGTCTACTTCGTCCGGCGAGAGGGCGGCGCGGCGTACGGCGGCAAAACGATCGAGGCGGTTCGCCGGGGGAAGTGGAAGGTGCTCCAGGACAGCCCATTCGCCCCGCCGGAACTGTACAATCTCGACGTCGATCCGAAGGAAACGACCAACCTCGCGGGCACGGAGAAGAGGGTGTTCGCGGACCTGTCGGCGGCTCTGCGGAAGCACGTTCAGCGAGGCGGGCAGGTGCCGTGGCAACCAGCCGAACGCTGAGCGGCCACAGTCGGGCGAGGAAGCGAGCGACGCCGAAGCGGAAGCCGCGCAGTCGCCGACGGGGTCTGGCCCCGCGAACCGGCGGCCGACCCACCCGTGGCGGTGGAACGGCAAATGGTGACGCCCGATGGCCCAAAAGCGGACATTTCTATCGGTGCCTGACACCGGCGTGGTTCTCGCTTGACTTGGGGTACGCGGTGCGTGACGATACCAATACCTGCCTGTACCGTTGCGACTCACAGCAACCAGTTCCCGGATCGCCCTGCCCCAGGTCCGCCCCAGGTCCGCCCCATGTTCGGTCACAACCATCCGCTCGCTATTGTCCTGCTGTTGGTGCCCGCAGCCGCGCTGGCCGCGGAACCGCTCTCCGACCGCATCGATGTGCACATCGCGAAGAGCGTCCCCGAATTCGTCAAGGAGGCCGCGCCGCGCGCCGGGGACGAGGAGTTCGTTCGCCGAGTTTACCTCGACCTCGCGGGCACGCTGCCGACAGTCGCCGAGTTCCATGACTTCCTCTCCGATCCGGCCACCGACAAGCGGGCAAAGTGGATCGACAAGTTGCTCGCCGGACCGGGGTACGCCCGCCGGATGGCGTGGCACTTCGACGTGATGCTGATGGAACGCCGCGCCGACGCGAAGGTGCCCCGCGCCGCCTGGGAGGAGTACCTGCGAACCGTGTTCGCCGAGAACCGCCCCTATGACGCGTTCGTCCGGGAACTGTTGTCCGCCGACGGGGCCGACCCGAAGACCCGGCCAGCGGCGAAGTTCCTTCTCGACCGCGACCTTGAGCCGCACCTCGTCACGAAGGACATCGGCCGTGTGTTCCTCGGCCGGAATATGCAGTGCGCACAGTGCCACGACCACCCGACCGTGTCGGATTACACGCAGGCCGACTACTACGGCATCCAGGCGTTCCTGAACCGCTCGTTCCTCTTCCCGAACGCGCCGGCGGCGACGGCGGTGATCGCCGAGAAGGCCGACGGCGACGTGACCTACGTGAGCGTGTTCGATCGGGCCAAGAAGACGCATGGCACACTCCCCCGGATGCCCGGCGGGAAGGCGATGGACGAGCCGAACCTGGTGACGGGGAAAGAGTACAAGGTCGCGCCAGCGAAGAACGTGAAGCCGGTGCCGACGTTCAGCCGGCGGTCACGGCTGGCCGCCGCCGTCACCGGCCCGGACAACCCGGCGTTCGCCCGGACCCTTGTCAACCGGATGTGGGCGATGATGATGGGCCGCGGGCTGGTTCACCCGCTCGATGGGGACCACTCGGACAACCCGCCGTCGCACCCGGAACTGCTGGACGAACTGACCGCCGAGTTCGTCGCGCACAAGTACGACCTGAAATGGCTGCTCCGCGAGATCGCCCGCTCCGACACCTACCAGCGGTCCAGCGCGATCCCGGCCGGGCGAACCGAGGTGCCGGAGGATCGCTACCTCGTGGCGATCCTCAAGCCGCTCACCCCGGAACAGTTCGCCTACGCCGCGATGCAGGCCGCCGGGCTGACCGACGCCGAGCGGGCCGATATCGGGGCCAAGGGCACCGAGGCCCAACTGGACGCGAAGTTGGCCGCGCGTTTGACCCCGTTCCGTAAGGTCCTTGGGGGCGGGTCCGGTGACGCCGGGGACACGTTCTCCGCCACCCTCGACCAGACCTTGTTTCTGAAATACGGCTCTGCCGTCCGGGGGTTGCTTCCGCCGCGCCGGGGCAACCTGACGCACCGCCTGGCGGCGATCTCCAACCCGGACGCCGTCGCCGACGAGTTGTTCGCCGCCGTGCTGAGCCGTCGGCCCGCTGCCGACGAACGGGCTGACGTGGCCGCGGCGCTCACGGCCGCGAAGGATCGCCCCACCGCCCTCGCCGAGTTGGTCTGGGCGCTCGTCGCCTCCGCCGAATTCCGCTTCAACCACTGACCCACGGGTCAACACCTCCCCGCCGGAGCCTGCCATGCGGACCCTCCCCCCGCCCCCCGTTTCCCGCCGGGCGTTCCTCGGCGCGACGACCGCCCTCGGCCTCGGCGGGTTCGCCAGCCCGGCCGCTGCGGCCGAGTTAAAGAAGACGCAGAAGCGGGTGCTCGTCATCTTCCTGTCCGGCGGCGTCAGCCAACTGGAGACGTGGGACCCGAAGCCGAACACCGAAACCGGCGGCCCGTTCCGGGCGATCCCCACTTCGGTCCCCGGCACGCACGTCGGCGAACTGCTGCCGCACACCGCCAAGCACGCTCACCGGCTGGCCATCGTCCGCGGGCTGAACTCCGGCACCGATGACCACGGCGTCGGCACGAAGGTGATGCTCACCGGGCGGAAGATGGAGCCGGGCATCGAGTACCCGCACCTCGGGGCGGTGGCGGCGAAGTTGCTCGCTCCGGAAGAGGCCGCGCTGCCCGGCCACATCCAGATCCTGCCGAAAGGCGGCAGCGGGTTCACCGGCGCGGATGCCACGTTCCTCGGCCCGAAGTTCGCGTCGGTGTCCCTGGGCGACGGCAAGCCGCCGGCGGACCTGTTCCGCCCGGCCAACCTGACCGCCGATGCGGACGCCGCGCGGGAGGCGTTCCGCCACAAGCTGAACGAGCGGTTCGCCCGCTCCCGCAAGTCCGCCGCCACCGACGCGTACGCCGAGTCGTACACCCAGGCCGAGCGGGTGGTTCGGCAGGCGGGCGTGTTCGACGTGAGCAAGGAAGACCCCCGCGTGGCCGAGCGGTACGGCCGGCACGACTTCGGCCGACACCTGTTGCTCGCCCGCCGCCTGCTGGAGGCCGGGGTGACGTACGTGAAGGTGTCGCACTCCAACTACGACACCCACCACGAAAACTTCGACTTCCACATCGAGCAACTGGGCGAGTTCGACCGGCCGTTCGCCGCGCTACTCGATGATCTGGCCGACCGGGGGATGCTGGACAGCACGCTGGTGGTGGTGATGAGCGAAATGGGGCGAACGCCCCGCATCAACGACCGCTACGGCCGCGACCACTGGTCGAAGGCGTGGAGCGTGGCGCTGGCCGGGGCCGGGATCAAGGGCGGGGCGGTGGTCGGCAAGACGAACGCCACCGGCACCGCCGTGACCGACCGCCAGGTGACCAGCGGGCACCTGTTCCACACGTACCTGCGGGCGGTCGGTCTGGACTCGGCCAAAAACTTGTACCCGAACGCCCGCCCGGTCCCGGTCGCCGACCCGAAGGCCGAAGCGATCACGGAAATCCTGGCGTGAGTACCGCGCACGGGCAGGAATGCCTGTGCCACAGAGAGCCACCCCATGCCCGACTTCAACCCGACTGCCGCGCGGCTGGTTCGCGAACTCAAGCACGGCAAACCGCTCATCGGGTGTCGGTTCGACCCGTCCGGACGGTTCCTGTTCGTGTCCGCCCAGGACGACACCGTGCAGCGGTTCGACCTGCTCACCGGGGCGAAGTCGGCGTTCGTCGGGCACGAGAGTTGGGTGCGCGGGCTGGCGTTCGCCACATCGTCGGCACCGGCCGCCGCCGCGCCGAAGCCCGTCAGCGAGGTCCAGGGTGCTGCCGGACTTGGCGGGTTCATGGTCCCCCCGGCGAAGCCGTTCACGCTGATCTCCGCCGACTACCACGGCAACCTGACCTGGTGGCCGGGGGACGCCGACGAACCGAAGGGGCGGCGGAGAGTCGCCGCCCATGAGGGGTGGGCGCGAGCGGTGGCGGTCAGCCCGGACGGTCGCACCGTCGCCAGTTGCGGGAACGACCATCTGGTCAAGTTGTGGTCGGCGGCCAACGGCTCCGCGATTCGCACCCTGGAGGGGCACGAGTCCCACGTGTACAACGTCGCGTTCCACCCGGACGGCACCCGGCTCGTGTCGTGCGATCTGAAGGGGCTGGTCAAGGATTGGGACTGGAAGACGGGCAAGTGCGTGCGGGACATCGATGCGAAGGTGCTAGCCAAGTACGACACCGGGTTCCTGGCCGACATCGGCGGCGCGCGGGGGATGGCGTTCAAACCGGACGGCTCGGCGTTCGCCGTGTGCGGCATCACGAACGTGAGCAATGCCTTCGCGGGCGTCGGCAACCCGCTCGCCGTCGTCATCGACTGGAAAGACGGCACGCCGAAACAGTTCAAACCGAAGGACGCCTTCCAGGGGACGGCGTGGGGCGTCGTGTTCCACCCGTCGGGTGCGGTGATCGCGGCGGGCGGCGGATCCGGCGGGCGGGTCTGGTTCTGGAAGGACGACCCGGCATCGGTCCACACGATCACCGTTCCCGCCCACTGCCGCGACTTGGCCCTCAGTCCGAGTGGGGATCGCTTCGCCGTCGCCGGGTCCAACGGCACCGCCTACCTGTACGACTTCGGTGGCCCCGCGCCGTTCGCTCCGTTGCGGAAGTAGTGACGCGCGCGGTTCTCGCCCACGTCTCGGCGCTCACCTTAGCGACTTCTTCACCCGCTCCCGGCCACGACGGATGTATGATCGCCAGCCGCGAAGTGGGACGACTGAATCGCAGGGATTTCGGGTTGTCGGTCGTGGTCGAGCCGGCCGTAGGCCGGGAGGCCCGACAGCCAGCCACCTTTTACCTCATTTATGAATCCGGTGGGACTGTCCCATCGCGTTGAGGAGTTGCCGCTTCTTCCCACCTCCCCTCGTTGAGGGGAGGTCGGTCGCGGGACGCGACCGGGAGGGGAGATTGTCTTCTGCTCCAGTCCGAGGACGACTCCCCTCCCGGCGGCTTCGCCGCCGACCTCCCCTCAACGAGGGGAGGTGTCCAGCGTTCTCCCCACGGCACCTGAATGGGGACAACCACAGCGGGTGCGTCTATCAGGTGAACGGGCGTCGGGCCTCGTTCCCCTGCGGGGAACTTCGACCGCAACCGACAACCCTCGCTTCCTGCGATTCAGTAACCGTTCACGCCCCTTGTGATAGTCGTGGCGCAGGGCCATTTCACGTTTCACAGTGCTGGGTGTGGATGCGGTCGAACGGCATCCGGGGCGGGGCGGTGTCCCACATCAGCTTGATTTCAGCCGGGGTCAGGCCGAACGCCTCGTTCACGAGGTCCGACACTTCGCGTTCGAGTGGGTCGGCGCGGGCGGCGTTCGCCTTCAGCGGAACCACCGTCGTCGCGTGTTCCGCCTTGATCCGCTGAAGGTCGGCGGCACTCAGCCCCTTCTTCTTCGGCAACTGCTTCTTGATCTCGGCGAGCAACTCTTCGACCGTCAGGCCGATGAGGTCGCGGAGCTTGTTGCTCACTTTCTCGATACCGATCTCCGTTTGAAGCCAGTCAATCATCGCCCGGAGTCCTTCCGTTCGCTGACCCTTCAGGTCGATCAACTCCTTCACCAGCACTTCGACGCGGGCGCGGGTGGCATCCGTCGGCTTCGGGATGGGTGCAAATTCCATGAGGAATCCGACCGGCGATATCGCGTCGTCCTTCATATGAGGCAAGTATCGCTAGTTGTGCCACCACATCGCGGAGATTGGTCTGGTTTTGGAGACCGAGTCCTGCAAGTGATTTTGGATATGCTAATATTACTGGCCTGCAGGAAGTATAGTGTTAACCAGAATATACACCTCGCTACAGGGATTCTGATTTTCAGGCTTGTCACCACGTTCTATTCCAGGCTTGCGCAGCTTTTCCGCTCGCGTGCTTGCAGTGTGGATTTTGGAGACGATCTCCCGAAAGTCGTACTTGCCCTTGTCGTAGGTCGGGATTCGCTTTTCGTCCTTCAGCAAGTGCAATACGGCATCGCAATCCACAGAAGCCTTGTCGTACTCTTCAAAGTGAAGTAGTACCCAGTACTCGAAACACATTGTTGAGACGGCGAGTTTGATGCCGTTCGCACTCGCACTCCGGCGAGCGATTCCTACTTTATCGCCGTAGTCGCCGTCGATGAGGCACCACACCTCGTCAAACGGCTCCGTCCCACTGTCCTGCCTCGCGGCTTCTTTCTGACGTTTGATCGCTGTTTTGACGACCTGAATAGGCTGAGTCCGGTGGCCGCTACCGACGACCTCGATGGAGGTCGCATCGAGTTTGAAGTGCTTCTTGAAGGCCTCAAAATACCTCGGTGCGGACGTCTCGTCCTCGCACACGATCAGGAACCGCTTCGGTAGATCTCGGATTCCACGCTTCCGGCGCAACTGTTCGTTCAACCTTATCGTCGATTTGGATAGAGGCTTCTTGAGTTTCTTCATCTTGCTCATAAGTGGAGCCTCTCCACCGAGGGGAGCGCTCCGTACAGGCCGGACAGGTACCGCTTGCGGATGTTGTGGACGGGGCGAGCGTCGTCCTTGAATTCTGTCAATGAGTACAGTTCGGTTGCGCCGAGATGCGACTTCTTCGTGAAGTACACTTGGTCACGCCGGAGGGCTGGCGGTTGTCCATCGCGCCCTTCGAGAAGGCCCGTGTCGTGCGCGGTGAAGATCAGTTGCGAGTGAACGCTTCCGGCAGGCGGTTCGTTGACGGATCGGATTATCTGATCAAACAACCTCGGGTGGAGGCTCGCACCCAATTCATCGGCGAAGAGGGTTATGGGGTGGTGGGCCAACCGCCACCAATCACCTCCGGCACGGAATAGCTTCTTTGTGCCGGCAGATTCGTTGTCAAACTCAATATCGTGCATGGACCCGCCTTCGTGCGTGAACGTCACCACGAGTTGGGTGTCAGGGAACTTGACCCCATCCAGGGTCTTTGCAAGCTCTTCCTGAAGCGATTCCGGCATTTTCACCTTCAAAGGCTCATTCCGCGTTTGCACATCGCGGATGCCAACATCGGCCGCACGGATCAGATGTTCCATGATCCACTGACGGTACTCAGCGTCTTCGCCGAATCTATCCATCGCCGGCCCCACGAAGAAATCGGGATCGTGATTAGCCGAATGCGTGTAGTCTGCGAATTGGGTTGCGCGTCGAATCGTCTGGTAGTACTGTTGAACGGACTCTTTCCCCTTCTGTGGACCATGTTGTGCGAGCTTGGAGAGGACGGAAACGTTTGGCTGCATTCCCTTTACATAGAG
The DNA here is from genome assembly GCA_038247725.1 of Gemmatales bacterium. Classification (GTDB taxonomy): domain Bacteria; phylum Planctomycetota; class Planctomycetia; order Gemmatales; family Gemmataceae; genus JALHQU01. The sequence continues at coordinate 8,869 of JBBRUO010000012.1, read as the reverse complement.
CCTATTCGCCCCTGCGCGGTCGAAGAGACCACCAACGATTTCTCCACTCGGCTTGCGGTCAATCAGGAGCGTTTCGCCGTCACCTCTCAGTGACGAGAGAGTTTCACGGCGAATTGACTTTTCGTCGTACTCGATCTCGTAACGAAGGATACTGCTCCCATGTACCGCATCGCAGCCGAGGAGTATCGGTGCCGCTTTCGTCTCAGCATCGAGGAGGAAAGGCTCGTACGGTGGAATTGCGGTGTCTGGCTTTGAACGCGGACTGGAGTCCGTGCCCAGCCAGCGGAGGGCGCGCCCAGCCAGCAAGACCGTAGATTTGCCGGCAGCATTCGGGCCGTAGATCGCGGCGGAACGCAGCAACTTCAGTGGCTCTTCCATGCCCTTGATCTGCACCTCCATCACACCACGGGAACTGTCCTCCTTGCGAGTCAGGTCGGCTGCGACCATCGACAACTCGAAGTCGTCTTTCAGGGATCGGAAGTTCCGTCCGAAGAGCCGAATGAGCATGACGACCCTCTTATTTCAGATACATGGCGCGCAGCTTTCCTGCGCATGGAATGATACTCCTCTCGATGAAGTTTGTCGAGGGTGCAGCAGAGTTTCGTCCCACGGGGTACCTGTTTCAAAGATCTCGGCCGGTTCGCGGCCGGGGTTCTCGTGGCACAGCGCCTTGAACGTGGTCCCGCGCAGGGTGTGGTATTCGTCGTAGAACTCGGCGGTGACTTCGCGGCCGATGACGCGGGATTCGGTCAGCAGGGAGTGAAGGTGGTTCGCGCCGGTCGCCGGAACCACCCGCTCCGCGCCGAGAAGGAACACGAACCGGGCGTACTCGGTCGGGTCGGCGGCGAGCTTTTGCAGGTCGAACCGCTCGTAGGTGAACTGGTTCTCTTGCTTGGAATACAGCCGGATTTCGCGGAGGTTGGTGGCGAGATACCAGTCGATGCGGAGGTTCAGCGCGTACAGAAGAGCCTGTTCCACGGCGGAGCGTTTGCGGCCGGCGAACGGGGTGTCGAGCGGGTCGTTCGGCCCCTTGCCTTCGAGGACGGCGACGAACTCGGCCGCTGCGCCGCCGAACCGCCCGAACCCGGCGTCGGCCCGCTTGCCGTCCACTTGCACGAGGGCTTCCCGGCGGATGCTGGTCGCGGTCGCCGGCGGGCCGACGTAGCCGAGTAATTCGACGAACACGTCTCTCAGGAAGTCGGACAGGAGTTCGGTTTCCTTTTGCTTGTCAGCTTTTCCAGAGCCGAGCAGTTTCGCCCAGACGGTCAGCTTCGCACGGCCCGCGACTGCCAACGGCGGCAAGGTGAAGGCGGCGACCTTCGGGCGGACGGCTTCCGGGCGGAACAACGGCTTGATGTCGGCTGGCATGGGCGAACCCTCATTCGAGCGGTTCGCGTAGTGTACAACGCGACGGGAGACGATTCCCGGCGTCGGTGCGGCGCGGATTGCGGTGGGCCGGTGCGGCCACAGTTCGACGACGCGGACACGACCCGAGTGGTTCCCACCCGGTCTCAGCCGGCCGGGCGGTGTTCGCGGCCCCAGCCCATTTGCGTCCCGCGCGTCTGGTCGATCACGGCGATGACGAGCGACCCGCCCAGCACTAACCCCGAGAAGAATTCGTACACCGGCCACGCAAACAGCACGCTCAACCGCTCGCGGTGAAGCAGGATGGCGATCGTGGTGAACAACCCGCGCTGGGCCAGGTTCAATGCCCAGTAGACGGCCAACGCGGACGCATCCGCCGACGACCCCAATAGCATGAAGACGGTCAGCGCCAGGAACAGGTGGTTGAGCAGGAACCCCATCACGGTTTCGATGACGTAGGTGCCGAAGAGCCAGGCCAGCACGGTCCGGCCGTGCCCGTCGGGTCGGGGGGTGTAATTGCGGCGGAACTTCGCCAAAACTTGCAGGTTGCCGCGCGTCCAGCGGTAGCGCTGGCTGATGAGGCCGACCAGCCCCGTCGGCACTTCGGTGTAACAGGTCGCGCGCGGCTCGTAGATGATCCTCCAGCCCCGCGCCAGCAGGGCCACGGACAGGTCGAAATCCTCGCAGAACGTGTCGTGCTGGAACGGTCCGGCGAAATGGCCCGGCGGCGAACCGGTCGGCAGCGCGCCGAACTGCGCTTGCACGTCGTCGAGGGCGGCTCGACGGAACAACCCGATCGGCCCCGGCACGCAGAGCACCGTGCCCGAATCGCTTTGCGACATGCGGATGGCCGAATTGGAATAGACGTACTCCAACGCCTGGCAGTGTGCGAGGAATCCGTCGAGGTTCCGCACCACGCCGTTGCCGGCGACCGCGCCGACGGCGGGGTCGGACATGCGGCGGACCAGCATCTTGAGCGCGTTCGACTCGAACACGGTGTCGGCGTCCACGCACAAGATCAACTCGCCGCGGGCGTGCTGGAGCCCGAAGTTGTGCGCCGACCATTTGCCGCCGTTCGGCTTGGTCAGCACCCGGCAGAGCGCGCCGCCGTGTCGCCCCTCGTAAACCCGCGCGGCGTCCGCCATGCCGTCCGTCGAGCCGTCGTCGATGACCAGAATCTCGAAGTCCGGGTAGTCGATGGCCAGCAGCGAGCGCAGCGTGGCCTGGATGCTCGGGGCCTCGTTGAAGCCCGGCACGAGGATCGTCACGAACGGCCAGTGGGCGACCTCCGGCGGCGCTTGAGCCGCGGTTCGCCAGTAGTGGTGAATGACCAGGAATTGAACCAGTAGCCAGCGGAGGCTGAAGAGGAGCGACACCCCGGCGACCAGGCCGACCAGGCCGGAGCGGGCGAACGAGCCGCTTCCCCCGGCCCCGATCTGGCGCAGCAGGTCGCGGGCGGCGAGCCCACAGCAAGCTAGCGTCAGGAGGACGCCGAGGGGGAACATCCCTTCCACGAGCGCCCGGCGGAGCGGTGATGTGGGCCGGAGCGAGTAGCTGTCCGGGTGGAGCGGGTCGATCCAAGCCGGGTCCGGCGCGTCGCCCATCGGGCGGAGGAGCGAACGGAAGGGCAGTTTCATGCGACGGCGCTCACGGGGCCAGATGCCGGAGGGAGGGTTGTGATTCAGCGAGCCGGAACCGTGATCCGACGCCTACGATCGCACCGCGGGCGAACGCACGCCACACGATCGGCCTCCTCCGCGCGGCCGGCGATCGCGAGGCGCTCAAGTCCGCACCGAGGGCAGTTGCTTCACCGCGCAAGAACGCGGGGCCGCGGTCCCGTGGGCGACCAAAACGTGACGGAGGTGTCGGAACTGGTCGGGTTGGCCAATCGCTTTTCGGGATCGCCGAAGCCAGTGGAGTCGGCAGAAGCGAACCAACAGACCGGCCGTCTCCTGCTGGTTGGCTGTCCGATCCCACTCCGCCACGGATTCCCGGTACACCACCTCAGCACCCTCCGGCGTGTCCGGCAACTCCTCGGCGTCCGTCGCGTCCCGCACCCCCAGCAGGCGTCCGACCACGATCTTTGCCAGGTCGGGCGAGCGGTCACGGGCGGGGGTTTCGGCGGGGAGATTCGACCGCTTGAAGGACTGCCGGCCGGTCAGGATCAATCCGAGCGTCCCGCCAGCCAACAGCAGCAGACCCGTGCGGAACGGCCACATCGCATTGAGCGGCAGGTGCCAGGTGAACGCGGCCGTCGTGAGTTTCTCCCCTTCCGCCAGTCGGCGAGCCAGGTCGGGCGGCGGTTGGCAAGACAACTGCACCGCCGCGAAACCGGGTTCGTGGGCCAGCGATGTCGCCCGGTGGAAGCGCGCCGGGATCCGTCGTTCCGGCGAATCGTCGCCCAGTTCGATCAATGCTTCGGCACCGTTGCGAATGGCGTCCGCGTCCGCCTCGGCCATTCGCGCGGTCAGCAGGAAGCCTTCGTCCGGCGCGAGGACGGCCAGCGTCCCGCGCGACCGAGTCGCGTTCGGCGATGTCGCCCGGTACGCGAGCGTACCCGAGAACGGGGCGATCACTTCCCGCTCGCGATCCAGGCTGTCCACGGCCGCCTGCTGTTCGCGGACTTTGGCGGCGGCCTGGACTTTTTCCGCACCCCGGAGTTTGTTGGAACGGGCCAAATCCAGTTCGATCTTCGCCTTCAGTTCCGCCTCGCCGGCTTCCAGGCGGACAACCCGGGCCGTCAGGGTGGTGATCTGTCTGCGGAGGGGGGCCGACGGATCCGTTCGCCCCGTTTCGAGTGTGTCCAGGTGAGCGCGGAACTCGTCCTTCTCCGCCAGTAAATCCTTCACCTCCTGGGTCAGCGAAGACAGTTCGATGTCCGCGTCCCGCGAGGCCTTGACGAGATCCTGGGCTTCGCTCGCGGAGACCGATCCGCGGGCGGCCGGGCTTTGGTACAGCGTCAGTTGCTGGCGGGCGTGGTTGCCCTTCAGCGTGACGCGGTCGAGTTCCTTGCGGCGCTCGGTCAGGGTCAGTTCCAGCCGGGCGAGCGATTCCTTCCGGTTGAACAACTGGGCCGTCAGATCGCGCCCGGCGACTTCGACGGCGATGACGGCCTGCCCCAGTTCCTGTTGGGCCTGGGTTCGCTCCTGCGTCGTGACCTGGTATCGCCGCGTGAGTTCGGGGTCCGGGGAGAGGGGGAGTAAATCCAGAACGTCCCGTTCGGCCTCGGCCCGTGCGAGCCGCGCCTGAAGTTCGGACGCGCGGGCGGAGCGGGAGCCGGAGCCGAAGCGCGCGAGCAATTCACCCGCGCCCGCCACACCGCCTTCGCGAAGCCACTCGACGTTCTGATCGTCTCGTGCGCGGAGGATGTACAAGCCCTCGCCGGCGAGAATGCCCTCGCCGCGGGTCAGTTCCCGGTGGACGGCGGCCGCCGGCAGGAGAACAACTCCCGCGAGCAGGCCACCCCAGGCCAGCCGCCGTCCACCGGGGCGGCCCGGACCGGAACCACCTTTTTTCGCGTTGCGCTTCCGCCAAACCACGACGACGTGGGCGACGCAGAACGCCAAGAAACCGACGAGCGCGCTGGCCGCCACGACTCGCACCAACAGGAATGTATCAGCCAAGGCGCGCCCCCCCGTTTGTTGTGATGGAAACCAGTCAACGGGCTGGTTTCGCCGCGCGGCATCCGGTGCCGGAAAAGAGGTCGTCGCTGATACGGCCCGGAGTTATCCCAGTTTCGCCAAGCCGTCGGCCATCGTCACGGGCGTCAGGCCCGAAGCCGCGACCAGGTTGACGATCTGACGGAACGTGTCCGGTGTGGTGCTGTACGCGCCGCCGTTCGTGTCCACTTCGTGGAACGTGAGGATCAACCACGTCTTGGTTCTCTGGGCCTCCGCGATCCAGCCCTGGACATCGGCGATGGTCGTGGTGAGGTTCACCTCGCGGTGCTTCAGGGCGTACGGGTCGGCCCCGCTGGCGTTCAGCCCCCCAATCACCGAGCGGGCACCGACGAACTCTTCCTGGGCGACGATCTGTTTCACGGCCTCCGTGTACGAGCCGTAGGGGTACACGAACGTTTTCGGGGTGATGCCCAGGGCAATCAGGTCCGCCCGCCCCCCGTCGATTTCCGCCCGCGCTCCGGCCGCGGACAGTGTCGCCAGGTCGGCGTGGGTCATCGTGTGGTCGCCGACTTCGAACCCGGCCGCTTGCAGACCCTGGATCTGGGCGGGCGTCAGGTAACTGGGGTTCGAGTAGGGATTCACCGGCTTGACCGAGTAGTTGTCCACGCTCAGAGTCCCGACTTGGCCGATGACGTGCCAGATGGTCATCGCGTCGGCGCTGGCCGGGGCCGTGACCGTGACCGTCTGAGTCTTCCAGACGCCCCCCGTCGCCGGCAGCGTCACGTTCTGGAAGGCGAACGTGCCGTCGTGCCGGGTGAAGCGGACCGTGGCCGTGGTGGGAACGGTCGAGTTGTAGTCGTGGGAGAGGGTGTACTGGCTGCTGGGCGTCACTTGGACATCCTGGAAGTACCAGGCGGCACCGCCTGAGGTGTAGCTCGACACGTCGATGCGGGCCGATCGGGACCCCGCACTCCCGGAGTTGTCGTAGGTGAAGGTGGCCGTGTTCACGCCGGTCTGCGCCTGGCTCCAGGTGGCCGGCGCGCCGCTCGTGGCGGTCTCCAACGACGGGTTTTGCACGAGCTCCCACGCCTGCCCGCCCTGGTTCGCCCGCGTAATGACGTAGAAACTCGCGGGCAAATTCGCTTGCTGAAGGACCGGCACGGCGTTCTGGAGTTGAGACGCCCAGCCGTCGTCGAAAGTGAGGGTGATCATCCCCGTGCCCGTGGGGGCGGGCGGGGCCGGCAGGACCAGGCTGGAATTGTCCGTTTCCAGCCAGCCCTGGCCGGCGATCAGGTGGAACATCGTCATGGCGACGGCGTTGGGCGGAGCCGTGAAGGTCGCGGTCGCGGTCGTCCATGTGGACGACGCCCCAAGGCCCGTGAGCCAGGCGTACGAATACGAGCCGTCCGCGAGCTTGTAGCGGATCGTCAGTTCGGAAGCCCGGTTCGACCGGTATTGGTCGGAAAAGGTGTACGTGCCGCCACCCGTGACAGGCACATCCGCGAAGTACCATTTCGCGTCGCCGTTCGAGTAGCTGGTCGTGTCCACGCGCAGCGCCCGCACGCCGTCGGTTCCGGCGACCACGGAAAAATTCGACGTATTCGACCCCCAGCCGCCAACCGACCAACCAACCGGGTTGCCGGAGGCGTCCAGGATTTCCGCCGAGCCGTTCTGGATGAGGTTCGTTGCCGGCACCGGAGGGGTGGTCGTATTGCTGACCGTGAACGTCACGGTGACGGAAGTCGTGGTGTTGCCGGCCGCGTCCCGCGCCACGGCCGAAACCGTGTGGGGGCCATTGGCCAGAGTCGTCGTGTCCAGGGCGTACTGGAACGGCGCGGCCGTTTGCTCGGTGCCCGCCTGGACGCCGTCGATCAGGAACCGAACGCCCGCCACACCGACGTTGTCCGTGGCTTGGGCCGTCAAAGTGACCGTTCCGGACAGCGAACCGCTCGGCGCGGTCACCGAGACCGTCGGCGCGGTGGTGTCCGGCGTCGGGACCGCGACGAGGGAAAAGTCGTCCGTGATCAGGTACCCTTTCCGGGCGATGGTGTGGAAGACGGTCGCGGAGACGGCGTTGGCCGGCGCGGTGAAATCGACCGCGAACGACTTGGTTTTCGTGCTTTTGGGAACGTTGTAGTTACCGGTGGTCGTGTAACTCCCATTCTGAAGTAAGAAGCGGACCGAGACCGTGGTGGCGACATCGGACTTGTACAGGTCCGAGAAAGTGTATTTCTGGCCGCCCGTAACCGGGACATCATCGAAGTACCACTTCGCGTCGCCCGTGACCTTGCCCACCATGTCCACGCGGACCGCGCGCTGCCCCTCCAACCCCTTCGTGGTGTACGTGAAGACCGGTACGTTCAAGCCGCTGGATTGCGTGCTCCAAGACAGCGGCTTGGTGAGGAGGAAATCCGGCGTTTCCACGGAGGCGTTCGGGATCAGATTGGTCGTCGGGCATTCGCGCGATTCCAGGAACTCCAACGCCAGTGGCGATTTCTTTCGCGAATGTGGACCCGCCCGATTCGACGCGAACAGCTTCTGGAGGAACGACGGTCGGGAAGGAATGGCGATCATGGTCGTGGTCCCGTGTTCGGGGTGGTTTTTTCTAACGAATTGCTGTCTTGGATTGTTTTTTTTATTCTGCTATCTCAAAAGACAGCTTAGTGACCCACTCGGGCCTACACAATGGGGGGATGTGCGGATTTGCGAGGGAATCCTGATTATTCCGACATTAGCGTAAATTCGGTTCCTGTATCGAATCAATTTGTAAATTAATTCAACTATCAGCATAATTCGGGTGGTGTGACCTCGCCGTGTACAAACCCTCATCCCGAGGGAGTTGGCACGGGAGTTCGGGTTGCGGTGAGGGAAAGCGAGGGTCGAATGAAGGTGTACCCGGCCCGCGCAACCGGCCTACACTTTCCGCGAAGGCCTTAACGCTCAGGCGGCGAGGTCCAATATCCGTTCGGCGGCGGCGTGGATTTCGCGTTCGTCGGCCCCGCTCCGCAGAGCCGCCTGAATCTCTTCGCCGAGGATTTCCCGCGTCCACGCCCGCCGCTTGTCGGCACGGCTGTTCCTCTCGCGTCACGGTCTTCATTGTCCCCCGCCGCGCGGTCGGGGGCTACGCCCCTCACCCCGGCCATCTCCGCTCCGTGGCCCGCTCCCTCCGCTCGCCCGCTCGGAGCGAAAATTTTTCGGGCGCGGCTTCGCCGCGAAGACGAAGAAATTTTAAAGACCAAGAAGGGAAAAGAGTAATAGTGTAAAAGAGTACAGTATAACTAGTCCAGGGCAACGCTGACCCGGAAACCGATGATGCTGCTGCGGTCGTCCGGCGCAGCGTGGAAGCGGCACGCGGCGGGACAGCACCACGGATAATTGAACCAAGAGCCGCCGCGAAGGATACGATACTTTTGTTCACAATATCGGCACTCCGGTTCTACCGCCGGCGAACGTCCGTAGAACCCCGCGTCGTACCAGTCGGCGCGCCAATCCAACACGTTCCCGTGAACGTCGCACAGGCCCCACGGGTGCTTCTCGGGAGCCTTGTCCGCATAGCTGCCCACCGGCGTCGTCTTCCGAAGGTATGGCCCCTTCGCCATACCGTAAGGGTTATTCCCGTTGCAGTTCGCCTGCGTCCCGTTCAGTTCCGTACCCCAGTAGAACGGCGTCGCAGTCCCGCCCCGCGCCGCGTACTCCCACTCCGCCTCCGTCGGCAAACGCACCTCCACACCCGTCTTCGCCTTTACCGCCCCACAGAACGCCACCGCGTCCTCCCAACTCACGCTCTCCACTGGCAACGTATCGCCCTTCCAGTGACTCGGATTCGTGCCCGTCACCGTCTGATACTGCGCCTGCGTCACCGGATGAACGCCCATGTAGAACCC
>JBBRUO010000011.1:0-25279 GCA_038247725.1 Gemmatales bacterium | reverse complement strand
TGGCCTTCAACGACGTGGACTTGTGCCTGCAAGTGCTGGCGAAGGGCTACCGGGTGGTGTGGACGCCGGACGCCGAGTTGTATCACCTGGAATCGAAGACGCGGGGGCCGGAAGACACGGCCGAGAAGCAGGCGCGGTTCAAACGAGAATACGACTTGTTCCACCAGAAGTGGGGGGCGTTTCTGGCCGCCGGCGACCCGTACTATAGCCGGCACTTCCGCCTGGACCGGCCGGACTACGCGCTCCGGGCGGCGTGACCGGCGGAACCGGTGCGGCCGTCCGGCAACCGGCGACGGTTTTTTCTTTTCGGATCGCGTGACGGGTCTTCCTCCGCGATATTAGAATACCACTTGCGAAATCATCCACTCCGATCCCCTTGAGAAGCCGCGATGAGCACCCCCCACCGGGACAAGTTGTCGATTCTGCATCTCGAAGATCGCGTCACGCCGGCGGCCGTCGTCACCGCCGGTGCGCTGACCGCCGACCCGTCCACCTACGTTCCCGGCGAAGTCCTGTTCAGCATCGCCGACGGGGCCGACCGCAACCAGACGCTCATGGCTCTGGCCACCTCCCCGCTGGCGTCCACCGCCAAGGAGTTGGGGTTCGGCGTGTTCCAGTTGACCCTGCGGCCGGGGGTGACGGTGCGGCAGGCGCTGGAGGGGCTGAACGGGAACGGGTGGCTTGCGAACGTCGAACCGAACTTCCGGCGGCAGTGGCTCTTCACACCGAACGACCCGGCGAACGCCGACGGCACTCAGTGGGCGCACAACAACACCGGTCAGAATGGCGGGCTGGCGGACGCCGACATCGACGCCTTCGAGGCGTGGAGTCTGGGCCGCGGGACCGGCCAGCACATCGTCGCCGTACTCGACTCCGGGACCGCACTGACGCACCCGGACATGGCGGCGAACTTGTGGGTGAACCCCGGCGAGATCGCCGGCAACGGGATCGACGACGACGGCAACGGCTTAATCGACGACATCCACGGGTACGACTTCGCCGACAACGACCCCGATCCGACGGAGGATCCGGGCGTCATCCACGGGTCGCACGTCTCGGGTACCGTCGGGGCCGTCGGCAACAACGGCATCGGCGGGTCCGGTGTCGCCCTCACCACCCGCGTCATGGCCATGCGGATCGGCGGCGCGGCCGGCCCCTCGACCGCCGCTGGCATCGCGGCGATGGCGTACGCAGCCCAGAACGGCGCGTCCATCATCAACGGCAGCTACGGCGGTGCCGGCTTCTCGTTCTTCGAGTTCCTCGCCGTGAACCAGTTGACGGCGGCGGGCGTGATCGCAGTCTTCGCCGCCGGCAACGGTGGGATCGACGGCATCGGGGACGATAACGACACGGCTCCCCACTACCCGTCGAACTTCGCAACCATCAACAGTCGGGTGATCGCGGTCGCCGCGACGAACCGCCGCGACGAGATCGCGGGCTTCTCCAATTTCGGCCGGAACTCCGTCACCCTCGGCGCGCCGGGGGTGGACATCTTCAGCACCGTCACGGGCAACACCTACGACCTGTTCAGCGGCACGAGCATGGCGTCGCCGATGGTCGCGGGGGCGCTGGCGGTCGCGTGGGACGCCTTCCCGTCGCTGACCGTGAACGAGGTGGTCGAGTTGCTGAAAGTGTCGGTGGACCCGATTCCGGCCCTCGACGGCATCACCGTCACCGGCGGCCGACTGAACCTGCACAAGATGTTGCTGAACGCCACGTTCCGAGGCTACGCCGTCGGGGCGGACGCCGGCGGCGAGCCGCTGGTGCGGGTGTTCGCCCCGGACGGTAGCCAGCGGACCGCCTTCTACGCCTACGACACCCGCTTCCGCGGCGGGGTGCGAATCGCCATGGCGGACGTGAACGGCGACCGCGTCCCCGACATCATCACCGTCCCCGGTGCCGGCGGCGGGCCGAACGTCCGCGTGTTCGACGGCCGCGACCTGAACCTTTTATACAGCTTCCAGGCGTACCCCGAGACGTTCACCGCCGGCCTGTATGTGGCCGCCGGCGACCTGGACGGCGACGGGATGGCCGAACTGATCACCGGGGCCGGCGAGGGCGGGGCGGCGAACGTCCGCGTGTTCCGCCTGGAAGGGAATGGAGTCATCTCCCTGGCCAGCAGCTTCTACGCTTACACCTCGGACTTCAGCGGCGGCGTCCGGGTGGCCGTCGGCGATTACGACGGGGACGGGGTGAAGGACATCGTCACCAGCCCCGGCTTCGGCGGCGGCCCGCACGTCAAGGTGTTCGACGGGGCGGCGGCCAGCACCGGCGAGGCGGTCATCCTGACCCAGTTCATGGCCGGCGACCCGCGGGCGAACGTCGGCGTGTACGTCGCCCTCGGCAACATCACCAGCGACGGCATCGCCGACTTCATCGTCGGGAGCGGGTCCATCGACCGCGAAGTCCGCGTGTACGACGGCCGCACGCTCGCCTTCCAGAGCGGGTTCACCGTGTTCCAGCCGGGGCAGTCGGCCCCGCGGGCGACCGGGACGGGGGCTCCGGGTGAAGGGGCCGCGGTGGGCGGACTGCTCGGCAACGTCGGCCTGCCGAACCAGTTCCCGGTACAGTCCACCGTCGAGACGACTCCGGCGGCGACCGGCCCGACCGCCGGCCTGCGGGTGGCCGTTCTGGATATCGACCAAGACGGCGTGGACGACATCATCGCCAGCGGCGGCGCGGGCGACCGGTCGTGGGTGCGGGTGCGGAGCGGGCGGACGATGACCACGTTGGGCAACGACCGCCCGGTGTTCGGTTCCGGCTTCCTCGGCGGCGTGTTCGTGGCCGCCTCCCGCTAATCGGCGAATCGCGATGGACTCGACCGACACCGGCTTCCCGCCGGTGTCGCGTCATGTCCGCGTCTGGGTCTCGGCCTCCACCCGCGTCAGCAACCGCCCCGGCAAGTCCCCCCGGTCGAGCCGCTCCACCCCGTCGGCACGGGCCACCAGGAACGCGACGGAGTCGTACCCGTCGAGGGTGTTCGCCACCAGGAAATCGGCGTCCGACTGCGCCCGCGACCGCCGCGCGATGGCGATCAACTCCTCGTCCGTCTTGCCCACTTCCAGTTTGAACTTCACCAGCACCCCGCGAAAGTTCCACGGCGTCCGCATCCGGTCCACCAGTTTCGGCGTCGGCGTCAGTCGCAGCCACACCTCCGGGTGCGAGCTTCTGACCTTGCCATCGGCGACATCGGCGAGGTGCGCGCCGGGGCCGGTCCACCGCGAGTTGGCCTCCTCGAACGCGGCATCCGGGGCCGGCGTGTACACCCCCGCGAGGGCGTAATCGCTGACCGCCGCCGCGTGGAGGATCGCGGTGAACCCGCCGTTCGGGATCAGGCGGATGAGTTCCGCGTGCAGGTCGTCGAAGGTGCGATACGGCACCACCCGCCAGCGGTCGGCGGGGGCGAAGCCGGGGCGGAGTTCCTCGATCACTTGCGGGTGCGAGGTGAGCAACGTCACGGTGTGTCCACGGTCGTGAGCTTCGAGTGCCAACCGCCCGCCGGTGCGGCCCGTGAACACGTTCGTCAGGCATCGCACCCGGTCGATGGGCGTCTGCGTGTTCCCGGCAGTGACGAGGACGCGGAACGGGTCAGGCACGGCGGCTCCTGGGTCGGATCATCGGCTGGGGCGCGCCTATCATACGCGAGGTGCCTATTCTCACGGAGGTCGTCATGTCTTTCCGCAACTGTTTCACCGCCCTTCTGCTGTCCGGGACGGCGGCCGTGGCGGCCGACTGGCCGCAGTTTCGCGGGCCGAATGGCGGGGTCGCGGCCGTCGGCAACTGGCCGGACGCCTGGTCGAAGACCGAGAACGTGGCCTGGGTCGCCGACATCCCCGGCAGCGGTTGGGCGCAACCGGTCGTCGTCGGCGACACCGTCTTCGTGGCCACCGCCGTCACCGACCCGCCGGTCGTCCCGAAGAATATGATGGCCGGGGTGAGGGACCCGCGGAGCATCCCGACGGGCGACGGCAAGACGTTCGCCCCCGGCCCGGACATCAAGGTCGCGTGGCAGATCGTGGCGGTGGACCTGGCCACCGGGAAGACCAAGTGGGCGACGACGGCGGTGACCGGCAAGCCGAAGTACGCCATCCACCCGTCGAACAGTTTCGCCACCGAAACCCCGTGCGCGGACGCCGAGCGGGTGTACGCCTTCTTCGGCACCGCCGGCGTCGTGGTCGCGCTCGACCACTCCGGCAAGGAGGTGTGGAAGAAGGACGTGGGCGCGTTCCCCGGCACGTCGAACCTGGGCGTCGGGTCGTCCCCGGCCCTTCACGACGGGGTGCTGTTCGTGCCGCTCTTGAACGAGGAAAAGGCCACCGTTCTCGCCCTCGACGCCAAGACCGGGAACGAGAAGTACGCCATCAAGCGGGACAAACCGGGCACCTCGTGGGCCACCCCGTTCGTCTGGACGAACTCGAAGCGGACGGAACTCGTCGTGTGCGGCAAGGGGATGGTGGCCGGCCACGACCTGGCCACCGGGAAGGAACTGTGGCGGTTCACCAACATCGACAGCTCGTTCTCGTCCACCCCGGCGGCCACGCGGGACGTGATCGTGTTCGGCAACGGCGGCCCCGGCAGCAAGTCCCCACTCATCTTCGTCAAGGCTGGGGCGACGGGCGACATCAGCCTGACGGGGGACGAGACGACGAACGAGTCCGTCGTCCTGTACAAGACCGGCTCCGCGCCGGGTATGGCCTCCCCGGTGGCGGCCGGCGAGCTGGTGTACATCCTGAACAGCAACCGCCTCACCTGCTATGAGGTGAAGAGCGGGGCGGAGAAGTACAAGGAGCAGATTGCCGGCCTCCGCACCGTCGCGGCCAGTCCGCTGCTAGCGGGCGGAAAGCTGTACATCCTGGACGAGACCGGCAAGATGGCGGTGGTGAAAGCCGGCCCGGAGTTCGAGGTGTTGCACACGAACGCCATCGACGACCTGTTCTGGACGAACCCGGTGCCCGCCGGGGACAAACTGCTGCTCCGCGGCGTCAAGGGGCTGTACTGTATTGGCAAGAAGTGACCGTCAGTCCAGGTCATCCACCACGGCTTGGGCCAACAGCGGGAGCATGATCTCGTGCCGGCCGATCAGGTTGAACCCCCGGCCGGCCACCCCCGCCGGCCGGCGGACGACGTTCTCGCCGCTGCGGTAGTGGGAAATCATGTCCATGTTCGCGGTGGTGTAGCCGGTCAGGTTCGCCCCCAGGTTTTGGGCCACCGTGAACGCCTTCAGGAACACCTCCGGCAGCACCACCGCCGAGCCGACGTTCAGGTACACACCGCCGCTCAACTCCGACACCACCCCGCACAGTAGCCGGAAGTCGTTGAAGCTGGCCCGCCCCAATGCCGCCCCGTCGGCGGTCGGGTGCATGTGAATAATGTCGGTGCCGATGGCGACGTGGACGGTGAACGGCAGGCTCAACCGCTTCGCGGCGACCGCCACGCTGAACTCCCGGTTCGGGGCGTCGATCTCCGTCAGGTACTCGCCGAACAGCGCCCCCAACCCCGCTTCGGGCCTCGTCAACACGCGGTTCAGCGCGGCGTTCATCATCTCGCCGGTCTCCTTCACCATGCCGAACGTGCCGTCCTTCAGCCCGGCGGCCACGTCCTCCGACGTTTCCCCGATGAGCGCGATCTCGAAGTCGTGAATCGCCCCGGAGCCGTTCGTCGCGAGCGCGGTGACGATCCCCCGCTCCATCAGGTCGATGAGGACCGGACTCAGCCCACACTTCAGGACGTGCGCGCCGAAGCCGAGGACGACGGGTCGCCCCGCCCGCCGCGCGGCGACCACGGCCGCGACGACGGCGCGAAAGTCGTTCCCCGCCAGGATGCCTGGCAGCCCGGCGACGAACTCAGCCGCCGACTGCCCCTTGCGGGGCGGGGCGGCGAACGCCGTCCGCGACACCTTGTTCGGGCGGGTTTGGAGGGGGACGGTTCGCACCCGCGACAGATCGGCCGGGCTGGGGGGCACGAGGCGCACTCCGGAGTGGGGGAAAGAAAGTGAACCGAGTCAGGGTAGTTCCACCGCCCGACGAAACAACGGCGTTCCGGCGGCGAGGTTCTGGCGGCGGAATTCGCGCGGCAGGCGAGCCGCCGGGAAATGCGTTGCAATAGGGAACTCTTTCCGGTCGATTTTCTCAGAGGTGATGCCATCCCATGCTAAGCTTTCGGACAGAACGACCTGCCCACTCCCTGGACACCGCCGACTCCAAGTGACTTCACCCCCGCCATTTGCCTGCCCGCCGTGGACCGTCATGACGGTCTTCGGCACCCGTCCCGAGGTCATCAAACTGGCCCCGGTTGTGACGGAACTGGCTCGTCGATCGACGCGATTCCGCTCGGTGGTCGTGTCGTCCGGGCAGCACGTCGAACTGCTCGACCCGTTCGTGAAACTGTTCGGGCTGACCGTCGATCACGACCTGGCGGTGATGCGGCCCGGCCAGCACTTGAATCAACTGTTCGCCCGCGTGACGCGGACCCTCGACCCGATCCTCGACGCCGTCCGGCCGGACGCGGTGCTGGTGCAAGGTGACACAACGACCGCCGTGGCTGCCGCCCTCGCCGCGTTCCAGCGGCGGGTGCCCGTCGGGCACGTCGAGGCCGGCCTCCGCACGGGCGACCCGCATTCGCCGTTCCCCGAAGAGATGAACCGCCGGCTGATCGCCCGGCTCGCCCGCTGGCACTTCGCCGGTACACGGCAGAACGTCACCGCGCTGCGGCGAGAAGGGGTGCCGGCGGCCGGCATCTTCCGAACCGGGAACCCGGTGGTGGACGCCCTCCGGTGGCTCGGCGACCGCCCGCCGCAGTCCGACCGCCTCCGCGACATCCTGGCCGCCACCACGGGACTGAAGCGGATCACGCTGACGGCGCACCGGCGGGAGAGTTTCGGGACCGCGCTGGAACGGAACCTGCGGGTCGCGCGGCACTTCCTCGACCGCCACCCGGACACCGCGCTCGTGTTCCCGATGCACCCGAACCCGGTCGTGCGGGAGAAGGCGTATTCGGTCCTCGGCGGCGTCGAGCGGGCGCACCTGACCGACCCGTTCGACTACCCGGATTTCATCGCACTGCTGCGGCACTCGTGGCTGATCGCGTCGGACTCCGGCGGGGTCCAGGAGGAAGCGCCGAGCCTGGGCGTGCCGCTGCTCGTCCTCCGCGAGTCCACCGAACGGCCGGAGGCGGTGGCGTGCGGCGCGGCGACTCTGGCCCCGACCGCCGACGCCTTCGCCGCACTGCTGGACGCCGCTTACTGGTCCGCCGGTGGGGACTCGGCTCCGGTGAGCGACCCGTCCGGTCACGAAACCGAGGTGGATGACAGCGAAGCCCCGCCGATCCGGCCGGCAGCCCCGGTCCCGGCGTCCGCCCGGAGGAACCCGTTCGGCGACGGCCGCGCGGCGGTGCGGATCGCCAACGTCCTGACGCGGGAGTTGTCGGGGACGCCGGCCCGCAAGCGGGAGGCCGTCCGATGACACCGCCCGCCCCCCGCCGGCACATCCTCACCGTCAACCTGGAAGACTACTACCAGGTCGGCGCGTTCAACAAGTACGTCCAGCGGAACCGCTGGCGGCGGTTCGAGTCGCGGGTCGAAGTGGGCACCGCGCGGACGCTGGAACTGCTGGCGAAGCACGGGGCGACGGCCACCTTCTTCGTCCTCGGCTGGGTGGCCGACGAGTACCCGGAGTTGATGCGGACGGTGGCCGCCGCCGGCCACGAGATCGGCGTGCGGGGGTACTACCACCGCGGCATCCGGGACATGACGCCGGAGGAGTTCGGGGCCGACGCCGACCGCGCCCGCGCGGCCGTGGAGCAGGCGACCGGCCGCACGGTGATCGGCTATCGGCTGGCCGACGGCTGGCTCGGCGAGGACGACCTGTGGGCGCTGGGTGTGCTGGCCGACCTCGGCTTCGAGTACGACTCCAGTCTCGCCCCGATCCGCCGCGCGTTCGCCGACGACCCGGCACGGCGGTTTCCGCACGTCCACGAACACGGCGACCGGCAGATCGTCGAACTGCCGGTCAGTTGCGGGACGATGCTCGGCGTCCGCCTGCCCGTCGGCGGCAACTACCTCCGCCAGTTCCCCGGCTGGGTCACCCGCCGCGCCGCCGCCCGCTGGGTGCGGTCGCAAACGGCCCCGCTCGTCGCCTACTTCCACACCTGGGAGATGGACGCGGATCAACCCCGGCTGACCGCCGGCGGTCGGTTCACCCGCCTGCGGCACTACCGCAACCTGGCGTCGATGCCCGACCGCGTGGCCGCGCTACTGGCGGCGTACCCGTTCGGCTCGTGCGCCGAACTGCTCGGCGCGGAGCCGGAACCCGCGCCGCCGCGGCCCGCCGTCGTGCCACTGATGGCCGCCCCGCGACCGGTCGCCGCCGACGGGCCGCGCCTGCCGGTGTCCGTCGTGGTGCCGTGTTACAACGAGGAACAGATCCTGCCGTACCTGCGGAAGACGCTGGCGGAGGTCGCCGACCACCTGTCCGACCGGTACGACGTGCGGTTCATCCTGGTGGACGACGGCAGCTCGGACGCGACGTGGCTGGGGTTGCAAACGGGCTTCAGCGACAACCCCGCCTACACCCTCCTGCGGCACGACCGCAACCGGGGCGTGGCGGCGGCGATCATGACCGGCATCCGCGGGTCGAACACCGAAGTCGTGTGCTCGATGGACAGCGACTGCAGTTACGACCCGCTGAAGTTGGCCGACCTGATCCCGCACCTGACGCCCGGCGTGGACCTCGTCACCGCCTCCCCGTACCACCCGGCCGGCGGAGTGAAGAACGTCCCCGGCTGGCGGCTGTGGCTGTCGAAGGGGTGCGCCTGGCTGTACCGCCGCGTGCTGCGGGCGAAACTGCACACCTACACCAGTTGCTTCCGGGTGTACCGCCGCAGCACGGTCGCGATCCTTCCGCTGCGACACAACCGATACCTCGGCGTCGCCGAGTTGCTCGGCCGGTTGTCCATCGAAGGCGGCACCGTCGTCGAGGTGCCGGCGGTGCTGGAGGCGCGGATGCACGGGCGGTCGAAGATGAAGACGGTCCGCACCGTGATTGGCCACCTGGGCCTGATGACCCGCCTGCTGTTCGCCCGCCGGCACCCGGCCAGCACCGCCGACCGCGACCAAGTGATCCGCGGCCAACTGTCGATGATCCGCCGCGCCACCGCCCCCGATCTCGACCCCACCCCCGCCCTCTCGGCCGCCCCCGGCCGCCCCCCCGCCCCGAGCCGGATCGCCCGGCCCGGTCCCCCCGTCACCTCCACTCACCCCTGACGGACTCGACGCGCCGATGAACATCCCGCTCACGCACCTGCCGGCGGTACGGCTGCCGTCCGACCAGGACGCCACCGGCCGTACGCTGGGGGACGAGGAGATCGCCCTCGTCACCGAGGCCATCCGCTCCGGCACCCTGACCGCCACCAAAGGCCAGTACTCGAAGCGGCTGGAGACCGCGTTCGCCGCCCTCGTCGGGGCCGCCCACGCCCACGCCTGCGCCAGCGGCAGCGCGGCCGTCCACTGCGCCGTGGCCGCCGTCGATCCGGAGCCGGGCGACGAGATCGTCACCACGTCGATCACCGACATGGGGGCGCTCACGCCGATCCTGTTCCACGGGGCGATCCCGGTGTTCGCCGACGTGGACCCCCGGACCGGGAACGTGACCGGCCGGAGCATCGCCCGGCGGATCGGGCCGAAGACCAAGGCGATCATCG
This sequence comes from Gemmatales bacterium, assembly GCA_038247725.1. GTDB lineage: Bacteria > Planctomycetota > Planctomycetia > Gemmatales > Gemmataceae > JALHQU01. Next base: position 15,583 of record JBBRUO010000011.1, on the reverse strand, counting down.
CCACGCACCTGTTCGGCAACCCGTGCCACATGACCAGCGTCATGGCCGTGGCGGACCGGCACGGCATCCCGGTCATCGAGGACTGCGCGCAGGCCTTCCTGGCCACGCACGCCGGCCGGCCGGTCGGCACCTTCGGCGCGGCCGGCTGCTTCAGCCTGCAACAGGGCAAGCACATCACGACCGGCGAAGGCGGACTGGTGGTCAGCAACGACGCCGCGTTCGCCCGCCGCATGTCCCTGTTCCTCAATAAGGCGTGGGGGTACGGCGACCCGCACCCGGACCACTACTCTCTGGGCTTGAACTACCGCATCAGCGAGTTGCAAAGCGCCGTCGCCGTCGGGCAACTGCCGAAGTTGGCTGGCGTCGTGGCCGCCCGCACCGCCACCGCCGCCCGCATGGACACGCTGCTCGAAGGCACCCCCGGCGTGTCCGTCCCGCACCGCACCCCGGACAGCGCGCACACGTTCTGGAAGTACAGCCTGCTCGTCGATCCGGCCGTCATCCCCGGCGGGCCGACGGCGCTGGCCCTGGAGTTGAAGCTGGCGAACATCCTGTCCGCCCCGCGGTACATCCAGAAGCCGGCCTTCCGCTGTCAGGTGTTCCGCGACCAGAAGACGTTCGGCAATTCGCGCTGGCCGTTCACACTGGCCCGCCCGGAGGCCGTCGATTACTCCGCCGAGCGGTTCCCCGGCACGTTCGCGTACCTGGACCGGGTGCTGGTGCTGCCGTGGAACGAGCTGTATACCGAGGAGCACCTGACGTTTCTCGCGTCGAGCGTCTACCACGCGGCGACCAAGCTGGCGAACGGGGGTGCGGAATGACCCCCGTCAACTTCCTGCTGGTCGGCACCGGCGGCATCGCGCAGAGCTACGCCTCCGCCTTCGAGAAGCACCCGGAAGCGACCCTCGCCGTCGTCGCCGACGTCCGACTCGACGCGGCCCAGGCGCTGGCGGCGCGGTTCAACTGCCCGGCGTTCACGAGCTTGGCCGACGCGATTGACGCCGGCCCGCCGGTGGACGCGGTCGTCATCTGCACGCCCCCGAATACCCACGAGGAACTGACCCTCGCGGCGCTGCGGCGGGGTACGCACGTCCTGTGCGAGAAGCCGTTCACACTGACCACCGACAGCGCCCGGCGGATGGCCGCCGAAGCGGAGCGATCCGGGCGGCTGTTGACGATGGCGTCGAAGTTCCGATACGTCACGGACATCGTGACGGCGAAAACCCTCACCGAGTCCGGCGTCATCGGCGAGGTGGTGTTGTTCGAAAACGCCTTCACCGGGCGGGTGGACATGAGCCGCCGGTGGAACGCGAACCCGGCCGTCAGCGGCGGCGGGGTGCTGATCGACAACGGCACCCATTCGGTGGACATCATGCGGTTCTTCCTCGGCCCGCTGGCGGCGGTCCACGCGGTCGAGGGCAAGCGGGTGCAGGGGTTGCCCGTCGAGGACACCGCCCGCCTGTTCGTCCGCAGTTCGGCCGGGGTGATGGGAACCGTAGACCTGTCGTGGAGCCTGAACAAGGAGCTCGACTGGTTCGTCAACCTGTACGGCTCGACCGGCACTATCCAGGTCGGGTGGAAGCAGTCGCGGTACAAACAGCAGGGCGGCGACTGGGTCGTGTTCGGCGGCGGGTACGACAAGGTGCAGGCGTTCCGCGACCAGGTGACGAACTTCGCCCGCGCCATCCGCGGGGACGAACCGCTCCGCATCACCGCCGAAGACGCGGTGGCGTCGGTGACGGTGATCGAGGCCGCGTACCGGTCCCTGCGAGACGCCCCGTGGACGGGGGTGCTGGCACCGACGCCACTGCCGTTCCCCAGCCTGGCCACCCGCCGCGAGGTGCGCATTGGCTGACACCGCCCGCATCCACCCGACCGCGATCGTCGAGGCCGGCGTGACCCTCGGCCGCGGGACGGCCGTGTGGGACAACGTCCACATCCGCCGCGACACCACCCTCGGCGACGAGTGCGTGGTCGGCGAGAAGACGCACATCGCCTACGGGGTGCGGATCGGCCACCGGTGCAAGCTGAACAGCCACGTCTACGTCTGCACCGCCGTGACGCTGGAGGACGGCGTCATGGTGTCGGCCGGGACGGTCTTCACCAACGACCGCTTCCCCCGCGCGACGACGCCGGATTTGAAGCAGTTGCGGCCGAGCGACCCGGACGAACACACCCTGCCCACGCTGGTGCGGGAAGGGGCCACCATCGGCGCGAACTGCACCGTCGGCAACGACCTGACCGTCGGCCGGTGGGCGATGGTCGGCATGGGTTCGGTGGTGACGAAGTCGGTGCCCGACTTCGCCCTCGTGGTCGGCAACCCCGCGCGGGTGATCGGCGCGGTGTGCAAGTGCGGGCAACTTCTGTTTCGCCACGAACCGGGCCGACCGCCGGCCGACCAACTCGTGACATGTTCCGCCTGCGACCGCCACTACCACATCGCGAACGGGCACACCTCGGAGGCCGACGCATGAGCGACCGCATCGGCATCGTCGGCGGCGGGCTGCTGGGGCTATCCCTGGCGGATCGCCTGCGGAAGTTGGGGCACCGCGTCACCGTCCTCGAAGCCGCCCCGCACTTCGGCGGACTGGCGGCGGCGTGGTCGCTGGATTCTTGGGAGGGCGAGGGTCCCGCCGAGCCGTTTTTTACCCCGGCTCGGCGGGAGCCTCGCCCTCCCAAAATCCCGGTTCGCTGGGACAAGTTCTACCACGTCATCCTGCAATCCGACTCGTTCACGCACGAGTTGCTCCGCGACCTCGGCCTCGACGGCGACTTCGTCGGCGTCACCACCAAGACCGGCTTCTACACCGACGGCCGGCTGTACTCGATGTCGAACAGTTGGGAGTTCCTGAAGTTCCCGCCGCTCGGCCTGTGGAGCAAGTTCCGCCTCGGCCGCACCATCAGCCACGCGGCGAAGGTGACGGACTGGAAAGCCCTCGAACGGGTTCCCGTCGTGGACTGGCTGACGACGTGGAGCGGGCGGAAGACCGTCGAGAAAATGTGGCTGCCGCTGCTCCGCGCCAAACTCGGCGACAGTTACAAGATCGCGTCTGCGGCGTTCATCTGGGCGACCATCCAGCGGATGTACGCGGCACGGCGATCCGGCATGAAGAAGGAACTCTTCGGATACGTTCGCGGCGGGTACGGGCGGATCGTGGACCGCTTCACGGCGAAGCTGGCCGAGCGCGGGGTGGAACTGCGAGCGGGTTCACCCGTGGCGCGGATCGATTCAGACGACGGCCCGCGCGTCGAACTCACCTCCGGGGAAACCCTGCCCTTCGACCGCGTGATCTGCACCGCCGTGCCGCCGCAAGTGCCGAAGTTGTTGCCGACACTGACTGACTCCGAACTCGACTTGCTGAACGGCGTGACGTACCAGGGCATCGTCTGTGCGTCGGTGCTGTTGCGGAAACCTCTGGACCGCTTCTACGTCACGAACATCACCGACGACTGGGTGCCGTTCACCGGCGTCATCGAGATGTCGGCGCTGGTGGACCGTGTCGAGTTCGGCGGGAACCACCTGGTGTACCTGCCGAAGTACGTCGCCCCAGACGACCCGGTGATGAGCGAGCCGGACGCGAGCCTCCGCGAGCGGTTCACGGCCGCGCTCGAGCGGATGTACCCGCGCTTCAATCGGGGCGACGTGCTCGCGTTTCAGATCGCCCGCGTGAAACACGTCTTCGCGGTGCCGACGCTGAACTACTCGGAGCGGTTGCCGCCGATAGCGACCAGCCTGCCGGGGGTGTATCTGGTGAACTCGGCGCACATCGTCAACGGGACGCTGAACGTGAACGAAACGCTGCAACTGGCCGCCCGCGCGGTGGAGACGGTCACGTCGCCGGTGCCGGTGTTGGCGTGAGTCGGTCCGTTCCGCCGGGACGGACCGACTCCTACACGAATCCGCTGTGGGTGTCGGGAGCCGATCTTCCCACCTCCCCTCGTTGAGGGGAGGTCGCCGAGTGAAACTCGGCGGGAGGGGAGATTCCCTTCGCCAACGCGGTAAGAAGACTCCCCTCCCGGCAGCTGCGCCGCCGACCTCCCCTCAACGAGGGGAGGTGTCCAGCGTTCCCCCCACGGCACGCGATGAGACATGGCGACCAGGGTTGCGTATCAAGCATCTCTGTTTTCCGGCTTGCGGTTTCGGCGGCCGTTCGCACCATAACGGCATCTCTCCCCGCGGCCGCCGACACAGCCCACCATGAGCATTTCGCCCGATCAGTTCCGCGCCCTGGGTGACGCCATCGGGGACGACCTGCGGCTGTTCCTCCCCGAACTGTTGGTCGCGGGCGGCGTCGTCCTCACGCTCCTGGCGCGGCTGGTGCCCGCACTGGACCGCGCGCACTTGGCGCTATTGGCGGCGCTGCCGTGCCTCGCCGCGCTGGGGGTCGTCGGCGTCGAGATCGCGCAGCACGGCGACCACCCGTTCGAGGCTCCGGCGTTCGGCGGGCTGATCGTGTTCGACCCGTTCGCCGCCGTGCTGCGCGGGTTGCTGCTGGGGTTCGTCGTGCTCGCGCTGCTCCTCGGCCGAATCACGGGCATCCCGGACGCGGAGGACTCCGGCGACTACATCGTGATGCTGCTCGGCGGCACGCTCGGCATGATGCTGATGACGACGGCGAATCACCTGCTGATGATTTTCATCGCGATGGAAATGGCGAGTCTGCCGAGCTATGCCTTGGCGGGGTTCCTGAAAGGGCGGCGGCACGGCAGCGAAGCGGCGATGAAGTACGTCGTGTACGGGGCGGCGGCGTCCGGGGTCACACTCTACGGCCTCAGCCTGCTCATGGTGACGTTCGGCGCCGGCGACTTGAACGGGATCAAGACCGGGTTGGCCGACGGGGTCGGCCCGACGGCGGCGGCCGGGCTACTGTTCTTCGGGGTCGGGCTGGCGTTCAAACTGTCGGCCGTGCCGTTCCACTTCTGGTGCCCGGACGTGTTCGACGGGGCGGCGGCGGAAGTCGGGGCGTTCCTGTCTGTGGCGTCGAAGGCGGCGGCCGTCGGGCTGACCGTGCGGGTCCTGACCACCTTCACCGCCACCGACCCGGAACTGCGACACACGGTCGGCCTGATTGTCCTCGGCGTGGCCGCGCTTTCGATGACGGTCGGCAACCTGGCGGCGTTGCGGCAGACGAATTTGAAGCGGATGCTGGCATACTCGACCATCGCCCACGCGGGTTACATGCTGACGGCGGTGGCCGTGTTCACCCCGGCCAGCCGCGAGGCGGTACTGTACTACCTGCTGGCGTACCTGCCCGCCAGCCTCGGCGCGTTCGCGGTGGTGGCGGCGGTGCGGAACCGCACGGGGTTGGAGACGCTGGACGGCGTTCGCGGCCTCGTCGCCACGGCCCCGGCCCTGACGGTGGCGCTTGCGGTGTTCCTGCTCAGCCTGCTGGGGTTGCCGCCGTTGGCCGGGTTCGCCGGGAAGTTTCAGTTGTTTGACGCGGTGTATCACGCGGCCGACCGGTTCGGCTGGGTGGCGTATGCAGTCGTCGCACTCGGCGTGCTAAACACGGTCGTCAGCGCGGGGTACTACCTCGCCGTCCTCCGCGCGGCGGTGTTGGACGAACCGGCCACCCCGACCGCGACCCGTTCGACTGGTGCCGGGCTGGTAACACTCGTGCTGCTGCTCGCCGTGGCGGTGGTCCTCCTCGGCCTCGTCTGGGACCCCGTCGCCCGCCTGACGACGCTGGCCGGCGGCCTCGACTGATTCGCCGGTCACGATGGTTGTGTTCGGCCAGGTCGTCCGCACTCTCCGTGTGCGGTGCCGACCCGCACTGGGAGAGTGCGGACGACCTTTGATACCGTAGGTGGGAATCATGTCGAAGCCCGCTCGCCGCATCGCCCTCGGACTCGCGCTGGTCGTGGCGGCCGCCGGCGGGTTCGCCGTGGCGGTGCTGTTTCTTCCGCCGTCACCCGTGCCGTCGCCCACACCCGTTCCAATCCCCCTGCCGGTTCCCGCCACATCCTCCACGCCGACCACGGACATCTTGGCACGGATGAAGGCGGCGGCGGTGTTCTTCGAAATCGAGAGCGCCAGTGGCATCATCACCAGTGGCTCCGGCTGGTTCGGCGGCGAGCCGAACTGGATCGTCACCAACGCGCACGTCCTCGGCCGGTTACGCGAAGGCACGCCGCCCCCGGCCAGAATGACCGCGTTCGTGAATCCCGGCGTGACGGGGAAGCAGATCGAACTGCCACACGCCAAGCTCCGCGTTCTGGCCGTGGATCGGGACATGGACCTGGGAATCGTGGAAGTGCTGAACCCGCCGGTCCCCCTGCCCGCACCGCTGCCACTCCGCCCGTCCGCCACCCTGACCGAGTTGGAACCGCTCGTCGTTGTCGGCTTCCCCGGCGGGCGACGGCTGGCCGAGAAGAACCGCCGCACCGACCCGCCGATGGTCAGCGTCGCGGCCACCACGGTCGGCGGACTGCGGCGGGACTCGTTCGACAACCTGTTCGCCGTGCAGGTGCAAGGCGGCATCCTGCACGGCAGTTCCGGCGGGCCGGTGTGCGACCTCGCCGGGAACTGCGTCGGGGTGGCGGCGCGGGTCGATCTGGATCACACCGCCCGGTTGACGGGCATCGGGTATGCGGTGCCGACGGAGTACATCGCCGGGCTGATCGCCGGCCGCGCCGGGTGGGCATCGGCCGGGCAGGGGTACGTTTCGGGGAAGGCGGTGGCGGTGCCGGTGACAGTCCACTGTCACGACCCGCGGCGGAAGTTGACGGCCGTGGGCGTGGTGGCCTGGGTGGGGGACGCCGACGCCCCGCCGCGGCCGCCCGGCACCACCCGCCCGCCGCCGACGCCGGCCGACGCCGACGAGACCGAGGTGCCGCTCCAGTACGACCCGAAGTCGCAGACCGCGTCCGCCGATGTCACGTTCCCGCGGCTACCCGCCGGCCGCGCGTACTGGGTGCAGCCGTGGTATTCCAACGCGCTCGTGCCGAGGCAGTACCTCGCGGCGGTGAAACTGGACGCCGGCGGCCCCCCGGTGACGCGCCGGGCGACCGAACTGGCGGTGAAGTACCCGCTCAACGGCAAGCGGGCCGTGCAACTGAAGCGCGTGATCGAACTGACGGACGCCGACGGCAGCGAAAGCTCCGGCTTGCCGACGGCGGTGCGGTATTCCACCGATTTCGCGGCGACAGAACGGGTGACGAAACCTATGAGAGTCGAGCCGGGCACCGCGTTCACGCGAACGTTCACCCTGGAATTGCTGACGCCCCGGCGGGTCCGCAACGGCTTCCCGGACGCCCTGCCCGCGCCACTGTTCGACCTCATTCGGAAGGGGTTGCCCGGCGTCACGGGGTCGGCGTCGCAATCGGCGTTCGGGGAGATGCCGCGCGGGGCAATGGAATCGAAGGTGCCTGAGTTCGCCCCGTTCGCCGCGCCGTTGCTGAGTGGGTTGCAGTCCGCTTCGATCCCGCTGCCGAACAAGACCGTGGAACCGCTCGCCGCGTGGCATGCCGTTCGCAACGTGCGGTGGTCGATCCCGACCGAGGGGTTTGATGCCGGCCCGCCGGTCGCGCCGACCGTGCCCGAGACGACCCTCCGCGAGACGGTGACGTACACCTACTTCGGCCTCCGCGACCGTGCCGGGCGAACGGAGGCGGTGGTCGGCGTGAACGGCGTCGTCGCCCCGCGGCCCGGCGCGGCGGTGGCGGTCAGCGGCAGCGTGTGGGGCGAGGCGACGGTGGATCTGGAGTCCGGCGAGGTGATGACGGCGGACCTGCACCGGTCGTTCGACCTGGGCTTCGGACCCGGCGGCCCGAAGCGGCGGTGGTCCGGCACGGAAGAACTGTCCCTCCGTCGCGGCGCGGCCGAGTGACGACTACTTCCGCAGGGCAGTCGTGTCGAACTCGTCCTTCCCGAACGGCGGGTTCACCTCGGTCAGCCGGAAGAAATAGCGGGCCATGATTTCGCCGTTGCGGGTCTGTTCGGTGCCCAGTTGCAGCCAGGTCTCGCCGTCGATCCAGATCGTCACCGCGTCGAAAGCGTCCGCCCGGTTGGCGTCCGTCACCGTCGCAGTCTCGCCGCGGACGAACGGGTCGATTTCCGGAGTCCGACAGGTCCGCCGCAGGACGTGGCACGGCCGGTCGCCGAGGTCCGGGTGCGACCGCACGCCCAGGTACTCGACATCGAGTTCGCCGCGACGTTTCAGCGCCGACCACGCCTCGCGGGTCCGACGGACGGCCTGCGCCAGCCCGGACTCCTCAATGCCGAAGCGAGCGGCCTTGCGGGCGTCCGCCCCACGTGGATCAATGGCTTGCTCGGTGAACAACGCCTTCGGCCGGTAGACGACCATCGGCTTGGCGTCGCCCGGGAGGTACCGCAGCGCCCGGATCGCGAACCCCAGAACCCCGTCGGTCCGTGCCCCGGCGTCCCAGATCATCCGCACGGCGAACGGCTCCTGCCGGCACGTCACGCGGATCGTTTCCACCGGTAAGAGTTTCCCGCCGATCCGCTCCTGCTTTGTCAGAACGGCCTGGTACCGCTGGAGGTCCGCCCGACAGCGGTCCTCGCACGCGGCGAGCATGGCCGCCGGATCGGTGCGGGCGAGACGGTCGAACTCCTCGGCCGACGGTCGTTCGCCGGCGGCGCGGGGCGGTTGATCGGGCGATATGGTTGAAAGGGCGGCGGTCGGCCGCGGGCCCGGCGCGACGAGCAGGCACACGGCGACGACCACGAGCGCGGGCAGGAGGCGAAGGAACATCGGGCACCTCCGAAACGTATCGGGCTGACAGTCTATCGTCCCGCGAAGCCGCGCGGCGTGAACTTCACTGCCGTCGCTACCTCAGCCCCGCGACAGCCTCACTCCGAGCCAGGCCCCGGCGAGGGCGGCCAAAACGGACCCGAACGCATATCCGGCGGCGGCACCAGGGCGGTCGTCGTCCAGCAGTTTCACGAGTTCGACACTGAACGTGCTGAATGTGGTGAACCCGCCGCAGAAGCCGGTGCCCAGCAGCGCATACCATCCGGGCCGGTGTCGCGCCGCGACCACCAGCAGGCCGAGGAGGAACGAGCCGGCGACGTTAATGAGAAACGTCGTCCAGGGGAAGGATTGTGCCCACGCGGTGCCGACGAATGAGCGGTTTATCCCCCAGCGGGCGACTGCCCCGCAGCCGCCGCCCAGGAACACCGCCACGGGGTATTTGAGAACCGTCCAGTCGGGCATGACGGCGGAGCCTTGCCGGGGCTATTCCGAGGTTGAAGAGACGCGAACTGAACCATGAAGAGCACAAAGCACACGAAGTGAAAGAACCGAGCGGAACAAAGTCTGTTTGTGTTCTTCGTGTCCTTCGTGGTTCAAAATCTTCCCCCAACTTCAACGGCTGAACAGCACTGGGAGCCTTGCGTTTCCGTTCAGAGTTTATGTTTTTCGATTTTCCCGTTTCTTTTGCGGCGGGAAATCCTATTATTGTTTTTAACAGTTCGACTTCGATTCGTCACAATCGGTCACAAATTCGCCGTGATCCGTGTTTCGGCTCAGGATTCGCAAGCCTGATCTGGAACTGTGGACGATGGCGTGGTAAATGTAGTATTAGGTTTGGTGTCAGTTCGAAGGCGGGACCGGCGTAAATTCCGTTGAGTCACTCGGATCGACCTTCCCCCCTGCACCACCCGGACAAATATGGGTATGTCCGACCAGCGTTTCCTCAGCGTTCACCTGGAAGGCCTGCCCCGGCGGGATGCGTTCCGCGCCGCGCGGGAGCGACTCCAAGACGGTTGCGGGATGCACACCCTTGGGGGCGACCTCGTGCTCCTCGAGCACGAGGGGTCGTGCGACTCGGACGGCCACACCCGCACCCACTTCGCCCCCACCGGGACGTTCTGGGTCCAAGACGGAGAGACCCTGTACCCGCTGACATCCGGGGTCAACAGCGTCGGCCGATTGCCGGACAACAGCGTCGTCATCCGCGACGAGTGCGTCTCCCGCCGCCACTGTGCCATCGTCATTCACCGCAACGGCAGTTGCGAGATCCACGACGTGGCGTCGAAGAACGGCACTTTGGTGAACGGCCACAAGATCAGCGGCCCGACCCGGTTGAAGCCCGGCGACCGAATCACCCTTTGCAACCGCCAACTCGTGTTCCTCATCCGCGACGGCCAGCCGAAGTAACGTCGCCGACGGTCGCCCACAACTCTCGGATGTTCCGCCGGTTCTGGCCGAAATCCCCTTTCCCCAACCGACTCCGACTCTCCGCGTCCACGCGCGCCACCCCACCATTTTCCCGGACCGTCACCCGAATGTCGTCGGCGAAGCGGAACAACCGCGTCCGCCGGACGAAGTGCAAGGTGTCTGCCGTCTCCGCCTCCAGCACCCACCCCCGCAGGGTGCCTCCCGCCGTTTTGACCCGCGCCACGGCATCGGTGACGGGACCGGGAAGTTCCAACGTGCGAAGGTCCGCGTGCGTCGGTTCCGTCGTGTTCGCCCAATTCTTGCTGAACCAGCGGAGCAGACCCATCACGGAACCCTCGCGGAGGAAAGCGGGACAACGAAAAGACCCCGCCGGGCCAGTGTAGGCGCGGCGGGGTCGGAGGGGGTTCAGCACCGGCGAACGTTACCGCTTCTTGCCCGGCTTCTTCGACTCGATGGCGAAGTTCGCCTGGTCTGTGCCGCCGGCGGGCACGTCGAAGTGCTTGGGGTTGTTCGGGTCGAACCACTCCGGCGGGATCGGATCGGCGCTGGCATTCTTCGGGGTGGCGTCGTCGCTGCCGGTGCCCTCTTCCTCCGCAGCAGTGAACACCCCGTTCGTCACGATCCGGACGACGTGCTTGCCGACGACGGCACCGGGTTCCACGTTGTCGTACTTGAGGGTGAACTTGCCGTCGGCGTCGGTGACGGCCATCGACCCGCGGCCGGGGTTCTCATTCCCTTTCCCGCCGACCGGCTGTAAACTGACGACGGCGTTCGGGTACGCCTTCCCGTTGAACGTCACGACGCCGGAGACGGGGGCCAACTTGACTCCGCTGCCACACCCGGCGGCGGTTACGAGGAGGCCGAGTGACACGGTCGCGACGGCGAACCGGCCGAGTTTGGGGATGCGACTGATCATTGGAGGGTGCTCACCTCCCCGCCGCCCATCGTCGCCATGAACATCAGCTGGTTGATATCGACGTTGTAGTTGACGAAGCGGACCGACCCGTCGCCCATGGCGAAGTTGGCCCCGTTGGTGTGGCCGCTGTTGATCGCCCGCTTGCAGAGTTGGTCTCCGTTCTGGCCGGGGGTTCCCCAGCACGTGCCGGCATGGGACCCATTGTTGCCGTAGCTGCGGCCGAAGTACCGGCTCTCCGGCCCGATCGACGACTGGTTGTACGACGTGTAGGTGTACGCCCAGAAGGTGGTCCGGCGGATCGTACTCGTGGTCGTGTACTCGCCGATCAGGACCGTGTTTGACAGCCCGTCAGTGACGGCGGAGAACCGCTCGGGGCCGCCGAGTTGCGCGACGGCCGTCTGAGCCGGAATGCCGTTGTAGGCGGCACCGGTGGCGTGCAGCATGCCGCGGAAGGCGGTGTTCATGACCCCGCCCGGCCAGAGGCCCGGCTCGGAGGCGTCCCAGGCCCCGTGACCTGGGATCGAATTCGCCCGCCCGCTGATCGCGCGGTAGCTTCCCGTCGCCCACTGCCGGCGGGCCGGTTCGGGCGGGGTCGGCGTGCCGGTGCGGACCCGCTGGCCTCCCGAAGCCGGTTCGAGCAGTTGGCCGACGTTCACGTCCGACGGGCACTCGTACGTCTTGACCCGCGACTGGGTGACCGCCATGTTGCTGACGTGGTTGTTGAGCTGCGTCTGGTTGTAAAGGCGGTACAGGTTCTCCTGCTCCATGAAGGGCAGGATTTCGACCGCCCAGTTCGTCCACGTGTTCTGGCCGCAGCAGTTCCCGCCGTTCATTCCGCCGGGGGGCAGCGCGCCGAGGGCGTCGTGGTGGGAGTGCAGGGCCAGCCCGATCTGCTTCAGGTTGTTGCTGCAACTCATCCGCGCGGCGGCCTCGCGGACCTTTTGCACCGCCGGCAACAGCAGTCCGATCAGGATCGCGATGATGGCGATCACCACGAGCAGTTCGATCAGCGTGAACGCCCGCCGATGCGGGTTGACCAGCCGGGAGAGGGCCATGTCGCCTCCAAGGAATGAGGTGTTCGGGCGAACGGGAATCGACGGAAAGAAATGTCAGATGTTTGTTATCGCCTGGACTCGAATGGGTTGTCAACAAGAAAAGGAGAAAAATGTGAGCCGCCACGAAAAAAACGCCTGGGCCTCGGGTTTCGCTTCCCCTAACACGGATAATTAGCCATAATGAATCGACCCACCCACTCCACGTTGGTAATCCCATGACTCGCCTCCGCCCGTTGCTCCTTGCCGCGCTGCCGTTTCTCTTGCTCGGCTGCGGGTCGTCCCCGAAGGCCGACGTGGTCGCCACCACCGGCATGATCGCCGACGCCGCCCGGCGGATCGCCGGCCCACACCTGACCGTCGAATGCCTGATGGGGCCGGGCGTGGACCCGCACAAGTACCAGCCGCCCGCCGGCGACCTCGGCAAGATCGCGTCCGCCCGGCTGGTGCTGTTCAACGGCCTCCACCTGGAAGGGAAGATGGCGGACGTGTTGGAGAAAGCCGGCAACGGCCGCAAAGGCGTGGCCGTCACCCGCACGCTCGACCCCGCCACCGACTTGCGCAAGGCCGACACCGACGGCGGCGAGTACGACCCGCACGTCTGGTTCGACGTGTCGCTGTGGATGAAGTGCGTGGGAGTCATCCGCGACGAGCTGTGCGAACTCGACCCGGCGCACGCGGAGGAGTTCCGCGCGAACGCCGCGACGTACCTGACGGAACTCGGCGACCTCCACGCGGAAGTGACGCGGAAGGCTGAGACATTGCCGAAGGAGAAGCGCATCCTCGTGACCAGCCACGACGCCTTCGGGTACTTCGGCGCGGCCTACGGGTTCGAGGTTCACGGCCTGCAAGGGGTGAGCACGGCGGCGCAGTCCGGATCGCAGGACGTGCAGGAGTTGGCCTCGCTCATCGGGGCACGGAAGGTGCCGGCCGTGTTCACCGAAACGTCCGTGCCGTCGCAAGGACTGAAAGCGGTGCTGGACGCGGTCGCGTCGAAGTACAAACTCGACGTGCGGTTGGCGGGCGACGCCGACGCGCTGTACTCCGACGCCCTCGGGCCGCCCGGATCGTCCGGCGAATCGTACATTGGGATGGTCCGCCACAACATCGACGGGATCGTGAAGGCCCTCGGCCAATGACCACCCCGATACTCCCCGCCGTCGCCGTCCACGACCTGACCGTCGCGTACCGCGACAGGCCGGCCCTGTGGGACATCGACCTGACCGTCCCGCCCGGCGTGCTGATGGCCGTGGTCGGGCCGAACGGGGCCGGCAAGACGACGCTGCTGAAGGCCATGCTCGGCCTCATCCGGCCGGTGTCCGGGCGGGTGCTGATCCACGGCCAGCCCTACGCCACGCACAAGCAATCCGTCGCCTACGTCCCGCAGCGGGCGAGCGTGGACTGGGAGTTCCCGACGACGGTGGCGGACGTGGTGACGATGGGCACCTACGGGCAACTCGGCTGGTTCCGCCGGCCGGGACACCGCCAGAAAGAGGCCACCCGCGACGCCCTGGACCGCGTCGGCATGACGCCCTTCGCCAGTCGCCAGATCAGCCAACTCTCGGGCGGCCAGCAGCAGCGGGTGTTCCTCGCCCGCGCCCTGGTGCAGGAGGCCCCGGTCTACTTCATGGACGAGCCGTTCCAGGGGGTGGACGCGCCGACCGAGCTGGCCATCGTCGAAATCTTGAAGGAACTCCGCGCCCAGGGGCGGACGGTGCTGGTCGTCCACCACGACCTGTCCACGGTGCCGACGTACTTCGATCACGTGTTGTTGCTGAACGTGCGGACGGTCGCCGTCGGCCCGACGGCGGACACCTTCACCGACGCCAACGTCAAAGCCACCTACGGCGACCGGCGGTAGGCTTCTCCGCGTCACTTCAGCTTCAGCACCACGAAGTCGATGTCCCCGCTGGGGCGGAGCAGCGACAGCAGCGCGCCGCGGTCCTTCGGCGCGGCGGCCATCGCGTCGGCGAACGCCTTCGCGGTCGCCACCGGCGTCTTGTCCACCTTCACGATGATGTTCCCCCGGTTCAATCCGGCCGCCGCCGCGAGGCTACCTCGCTCGACGCCGATCACCGCCGCGCCGGTCGTCCCAGGCGGGTAGCGCAACTGCGCGGCGATCTGCGGGGTCATGTCCACCACCGTCAGCCCGGCCTCGGCGAGCTTGACGCCCGGATCGATCTTCGGCGCGGCCGGCACCGCCTTCCGAGGCGTGTACTCGTCCGGCTGGTCCTCGACCGCGACTTCCAGCGTGAACGCCTTCCCGTCTCGGACGAACAGCACTTCAGTCTTCCGGCCGAGGGGCAGTTTCGCCACCACGCGGGGCAGCGCGTTCACGTCCGTCACCGGCGTCCCGCCGACGGCCGTGATGACATCGCTCACGAGCAGCCCGGCCTTATCGCCCGGCCCGTTCTCGTACACCCGCGTGACGACCACCCCGCCGCCCTTCTTCACACCCAACCGTTCGGCCAACCCGGCGTCCAGGTCTCGCAGGCCGATGCCGAGGTAGCCCCGCCGCACCTTGCCGTTCTTCAGTAGTTGCGCGGTTACGTCACGGGCCAGGTTGCTGCTGACGGCGAGGCCGACCCCCTGGAACCCGCCGGTCTTCGTCTTGATGGCCGAGTTGATGCCGATCACCTTGCCGTCGAGCGAAACCAGCGGGCCGCCGCTGTTGCCGGGGTTCACGGCGGCGTCGGTCTGGAGGAAGTCCTCGTACTGGTTCAACTTCAAATTGGTGCGGCTCTTGGCGGACACGATGCCCTGGGTGACGCTGCCGGACAGCCCGAACGGCGCGCCCACGGCCAGCACGCGGTCGCCGACTTCCATCCGGTCGCTGTCACCGAGGTCGAGCGCAGGCAGCGGTTGCTCGGCCGTGAGCCGGATGACCGCGAGGTCGGTCTTCACGTCGGTCAAGATGTCCTTGCTGGTGAACGTGCGGCCGTCGGCCAGCGTCACTTCGACCGACTCCGCGCCGTCCACGACGTGCCACGCGGTCAGTACCACTCCGGCGGGGTCGATGAGAACGCCGGAGCCGAAGCCGAGGTTCGGGTCCGGCCGCGCCTCGCCGGGGTTCCCCTCGAAAAACCTCCGGAACTCCTCCGGCACGTTCGGCGGCATCTGGGGTGCGCCCGGTTTCACCGCCGGTCGGCCCAACCCCTGTTTCGCCTCGATGCTGACGACCGCCGGGAGCACCTTCTTCACCACGTCGCGGTACGAGGTGAGTTCTACGGGAACGGCCGGGGGTATCGGTGGCACCGCAGGCTGGCCGTGGAGCGTGCCGACGGCCGTGAGCGTGAGGGCGCTGCCGAGCAGCGCGCCGACGCCGACCGCGAGCCAGCGGGAAGTGAGGGGCATGAGTCCGTCCTCGCCGAAAGGGGATGAGCGGAAAGTGGTCGGCGCAATTGTACCCGTCGCGGAAGTGCGTGGCGAAGTGGCATTCGGCTTCAGACACGAACCCGCCAGCGATGTCGCAT